>JAQBVJ010000007.1 GCA_027623235.1 Planctomycetota bacterium | reverse complement strand
TTTTTCCGGAACGTAACGCAGCATGGCCGGCAGCCCGTAGAGGATGACGCCGAGTCCCAGGAAGCAGCCAATTGCCGAATACAGTCCGAAGTCCGCCACGGGACTCAGCGGGCTGGTCATCAGTGACAGCAGGCCGAAAGCGGTTGTCAGGCTCGCCAGAAAACACGGCCTCGCCGCAAGCTTGACTGCTGACGCCGCCGGATCGGGATCTCCATTTCGAGACGCAAACCGCCAGTAGTTGGCAACGTGGATCGCTCCGGAAATTGTCAGCACCAGCAGCAGAGACGGCATCACCACAATGACCATATTCATACTGCCGCCAAAGGCCGGCACCAGCGATGTGGTCAGGAGGACGGTGTAGTAGGAAACTCCGATTACCAGTGCTGCAAGCACGATGCTTCGCAGCAGGATGAACGACAGCACGATGCTGACCATTCCGGAAAACAGAATGATTGAACGGCCCGGGAGATTGGCGATCGGGTAGTCGCGATTCCATCCGGCCCGTTTGACCGACTCGTTGAGTGCCGAACCGGCGACGGGCCGTCCCCCCATGTGAAGCGTTTCTTCCGGGATTCCCACTTCCGCAGCGATCCGGCGGATTTCGGCGATGGACTCGGTTTTGTCTTCGACCCCGGACTCGTTGAGAACCACTGCAAGGGTCAGCGGCGAACCGGGAATATAGAAAGCGTCCTGGACGAGCTTCGAATGGTCGTCAGCGCCGAGCCGCAGAGCCTTCGCGATGTCGATGATCTTTTGAGAATTTTCGTCGCCCGCGTGCATTCCGTCCCAGCGGATTTGAGCGTGATGTTCTCGCAGGGAGGGGAATGGCTCCGGAACTGCTTCGGCCTCGACGATCGCCTCAGGAAGAATCAGTCTGTCGACGTTGCCTGTGACCTGCCAGTCGCTGACCGCGTCGAGCATTTCCAGGTGAACTCCGAGCTGCTGTTTCACGTCGAACTGCAGTTGTCGCAGTACCGAGTCGCGACGTTTCTGACCGTAGTCCGTCAGTTCCAGTTTAAGCGGGCCCTGACCGATCAGAAGTCCCTGCAGTCGGCGTAAGGCGTCGTCGTGCGAAACTTCACCGGAGAGTTCGATGCGCCGCAGAAGGTCCTGTGGCGTGACGACTTTCTCGATGAATTTGCTGCCGTTGCGACGAACTCCGTCGGCGTCGGGCACTCCCTCAAGACGCGCTTTCAACCACTCGACCCGCGGGTCATTGAGCGTACTGCCTTCCCAGCTGACAAGTGCACTTTCCGATTCGGGAAAGTACTTGTGATACCACGCCAGCTTGACGGCACTGGGATCGCCCTCGGGCACCCAGCTTCGCATGTCGTTATTCAGTTTGATTTTTGACAGCGACCAGGCAGCAGGTGGAAGCAGCAGAGCCATCAGAATGAGGACACCGATCCCGCGGTTGCGGATGAGATGTTCATTTCTGGGGAGCGGATGCGTCATGCCGGGTGCTTCAAGGTAGTCGACTCGTGCCGCGAGGAGTCAAAGGGGCCGTTTTGAGTGGCGTGCTGGCTGAACGTGGAATTCCGCCACTCTTCTTCATCGGCGTCCGCGCCAGCTGCAATCCGATTTCGCCAGTGACCTCGGTGGGTTTGATGAAAAGTGATCTGCCTGACCGGGGAGTCGATTCGGCTGGTCAAGGTCTTCGGCACCTGACGGATCGATCAGCCTCACGGGTTGCAGCGAACATCCGGTGCAGGTTTCCAGATTCTACTGCCTGAAGCGGAATCAGATGAAGGCCCGATCAATGCCAGCCGCGCCAGTGTCCCTGAGTCGTGCCTGGTGTAGCGGCTGCAACGGTGAGTGAAACTGCGAAAGACCTACGGATCGCCACGAGGCTGAGGTCTATCGGATCATCTGGCTCGTGCAAATAACAAACGAGCGTTCTTCGCGGAGAAGAACGCTCGTCCGATGTGTAGTTCCGCCCCGCAGGCTACGTCTTGATCTTCTTGCGTTTGAGGCGTCGAGCCTTGGAGCTGGCCGGCCGTTGTCCGTGGTTGGCTTTTTTGAGTCTGCGTTGTGTCTTGGCCATCGGGAGATTCCTGTCGAAATGCGGCATTGCCGCGTGGTCCAGCGAATTTGAAGGTGCGAAGTTTACGCTCGAAACATTTTCAGGGAAAGCCATTCGGGATGCGGCCTTCCGTCGATTGACCGGCGATTTCTGCAGGAAAAGTCGTTTTCGAGCCTCGAGGAGCGTCTAATTCACGTCTCGAAAGGAGAATCGCTTCTTCATCCGTTCCTTCGACAGTTCTTCCCCGTCGACTTCAATGTGAGGGTAGACGAAAAAATTCAGCGGCGGCGAAGCCTGCTTCGGGACCAGATTGAGGTCTCTCCCGACGGAAAATGCGACCCGGTTTTCGGTGATGTTCCCGAAAAAGTAATCCTTCATTTCCGGGTTCTTGTTCGCTTCCGAAATGTCTGCCGGAACCCAGCCAAGTTCATTCGCATGGAAAAACGCCCAGCAGTGATATCCGCCGATTTTTCCCTGTCCGCGTTTCTCGGGAATCGGGAATCCGATTTCGAATTGTGACGGAAGCCCTTGTGACCGGGCCAGCGAGATGAACAGGCTGTGAAAGTCAGTGCAGTTTCCGAAACGGCTGTCGCACGCCCAGACGGAATCGCCGGTGCCATAGCCTGGCTTTGACTTGTCGTACTTCATGTGAGCATCGACGCGGTCGTAAAGCGCGCGGCCGAGTTCTTTTGGCTGGGACGGAAGTTTGAGCCCCTCAAGCAGCACGAGCGGCCGGCCGGAAACCGGGACGCGACTGTTCGGCGCCAGAAAGAGGTCCCGTTCGGATTGAAGGAGAGTCTTGCCGAGGCGACTCGGCCATTTGATTTCCGCGCGGACGACGTCGTACGTGACCGAGAAGTCCACACGACCGCTTTTCGGTGCGACAGTCTCAAAGAAGATCATGCAGTTGTTGTATTTTTCCTCCGATGTGACCCTCGCCTGTTTCGGCAGCGAGTGTGACTTCACCTCAATCTGCTGATACTCGGTCGAGTGTGGCAGCGGGAGCCAGATGCGGACTTTTGAGCCGGGCTTCAGCTTGACTGCAGAGCCCGCATAGGTGAACTCGAAATGCCGGACTCGCTCGCCCTGCTTGAGCTCTTCGACAACGAGCACGTTGTCGCCGGGAGGGCACGGCTGAATTTCGGCCGCCGTTGAAGATTGCAGAAGCGGTGCAAGCAGCACGACGCAGAAGAAACCGCGACTGTGAATCGTCATGGTAAAGTCTCGGCAGCGAAGCGTTGAGAGAGTGAGTCGCTCCGGGGAGCGGAGTGCCCGCGTGGCGGACCTTTATGAGGTGCGCCTGCGGATTGTTTCCAGAATCTGATCGAGGTCATTTTCAACGGGCACCGGCAGATTGGCAAACTGCACGGCACTGATACCTCGTTCGGCGAGCTTTTTATCCATGTCGCCCGGCGAGGAGGAATGATACCCGACGGTGGCGTTGGGATCTTTCAACTGGTGCCCGGTGAGGATGCAGACGACGCGATCGGACGCGGCGATGACACCTTCTTCCCGCAGCAGTTTCGCTCCGGCAACACTCGCCGCACTTGCCGGTTCACAGCCGAAACCGCCGGCTCCGATTTGAGCTTTGGCGTCGAGGATTTCCTGATCGGAAACCTGCCGCACCACACCGTCGCAAATGTCGAGAGCTCTCAAACATTTTCGCAGGCTGACCGGCCGGTTGATCTCGATCGCTGACGCCAGCGTACTCGCGTGCCGATCCTCTTCGTCCATTTTCGCAAAGAAACCGTCGATGAGAACGTCGTCCGTTTCGCCACTGTTCCAGCGGATTCCCTGTTCTTCGAAAAGCTGATACAGCGTGTTGGCCCCAGCCGCGTTGATCACAGCGAGGCGCGGGATGCGGTCGATCAGGCCGAGCTCTTTCAGTTCAAGAAAGGCTTTTCCGAAGGCGCTGGAGTTTCCAAGGTTGCCTCCCGGGACGACGATCCAGTCGGGCACCTCCCAGTTGAGGCCCTCGAGAACACGCAGCATGATTGTCTTCTGACCTTCCAGTCGGAACGGGTTCACGCTGTTGCAGAGGTAAATTCCCTCGCGGCGACAAACTTCGCGAACCTGCTTGAGAGCGTCGTCGAAGTCGCCCTGAATCTGCAGCGTCAACGCGCCGTAGTCGAGAGCCTGCGAAAGTTTCCCGAACGCGATCTTCCCGCTCCCGACAAACACGATCACATCAAACAGCCCCGTTGCGCTGCCGTAAATTGCGAGAGAGGCACTCGTGTTTCCGGTCGAAGCACACGCAACAGAGCGAGCTCCGATCAGCCGCGCGTGAGTCGTGGCCGCAGTCATCCCGTTGTCTTTGAAGCTGCCCGACGGGTTCAACCCTTCGTGCTGCATCAGCAGGTTGCCGGCGTTGAGGCCGACGAATTTCGCGACAGGGCTGCTTCCCCGCAGCATCGTCTGTCCTTCGCCGATCGTGACGATGCTCTTGTCCGGAGCGAAGCGAAGCAGATCGCGAAACCGCCAGACGCCGCTGAAGTCGAGCGGGTTGTTCCGAGTTGCCCAGCGTGCCTCGAAGTCTCTCAGTGACGACGGGACCGGTAGACGGTTCCAGTCATAGTCAATGTCGAGCAGATTGCCGCACTTCGGACATGCGACGTGAACCTCGTCGACAGAAAACGTCGAGCGACAGCTCGGCGTGATGCAGATCTGAAAAGCGGCGTCAGCGTGGGAAGTCAGAGATGAAGCGGAAGTTTCGGACATGTGTTCGTCGGGATGAGTTGTTCGGAGAGAGGTTTGAGTTGCCGTTTTGACGCCAGTGAATTTCAGCCGTTTTCGATTTCAGTCGTTTTCCTCAGCCTGGCGGCGTCGATATTCGGCGAGTTCCGCTTCGGCCTGCTGACGTTTGGAGTTCACGCTGGCCATGGCCGCTCGCGAGTAGGACTGCACCGCCGTGAAATCTCCGAGCGCCTGGACTCCGACCCACATCGCCATAATCAGAATTCCCAGCCAGTAGGCGGTCGAAGTCCACGGCCCCCATTTCCAGACAAAGACGTCACCAGCAGGAATCAGAATCCCAATGAGGACGACCATTCCCGAGGTCTGCATCCGACGTCGGAAGCGGTTCGCAAAATGAGCCCGGTCAAACTCGCCGAGCGAATCGTCCCCCTGCTCGACTCGCCAGGCTCTGACGTGAGACCACATCCACAACAGGCCGAAGACAACAAGAACAGCACCGACGATGGCCGACGGAAGCCAGTTATTCTCCGCAGCAATAATCATGAATGACGGTTTCCTGAAGGCCGGTGCGGGGAGCGGTTGCCAGTCATCATAGCAGCGGCGGTGCGGATTTCAGCCACACAGGTCGCGACGTCGAGGGAATCCGCGAGGCCAGATTGAACCGTGGCCGACGCCGTTACGCCCGTGCGATCGTTTCAGGTGGCGTGACCAGTACACGTTCCGTTTGAGTCCGTCACGACGGAAACAGGATCCTCGCCGCTGCACATTAGCGCCGGTATGATCTGGTGCGGTTCGGTCCGTCCCGACATTTTCCCGCTGCTTCGGTTTCGCCGCCAGCCGACTGCCCTACCGCGTCTCCGTATTCCATGCCTGCTCCGCCCGTACACAAGTTTCTGTCGACTCTCCGCAAAAGCAATCTGCTTTCGCCGGAGCAGATGGCCGTTGCGAATGATCTTGGGCATCGCAGCGACACGCTGTCCGTCGCGAAGGACCTCGTCAAACGTGGCTGGCTGACCAACTGGCAGGCACGGCAGGTTCTCGCGGGGAAAAGCCGGCTCTACCTGGGTAAGTACCGGTTGCTCGACGTGCTCGGTCGAGGCGGAATGGGAGCCGTTCTCAAGGCGGAAAGTACATCGCTGAAAAGGACTGTCGCGCTGAAGGTTATGGCGACGGATCTGCTCAAGAGTGAAGTCGCGCTGGCAAGGTTTGAGCGGGAGATTCAGTACGCCGCAACGCTCAACCATCCCAACATTGTCCGGGCCATCGATGCGGACCGGGTTGGAAATCAGTACTTCCTTGTCATGGAGTACGTCGACGGTCGCGACCTGAAGGAGATCTTCAAAGAGAACGGCCGGTTGCCGATTGAGTTTGCCTGTGAGTGTATACGGCAGACAGCTCTCGCTTTGCAGCATGCACATAAACGGGGGCTCGTTCACCGCGACATCAAGCCGTCCAATATCATCGTCGCAAAGGACGCTCAGGATGGTCGGCCAGTCGTCAAGCTGCTTGATCTGGGACTGGCAAGGATTGAGCAGGAAGACACTCCGACCGATGACAGCATCACCCGTTCCGGCCAGATCATGGGCTCGCCTGATTACATGGCACCGGAGCAGGCAACGAACGCGAAGAACGCTGATATCCGATCGGACATTTACAGTCTGGGCGTCACGCTGTTTCAGCTGATCAGTGGCGAGGTGCCGTATCCGGGCGAGACGGTGATGGAAAAACTGGTCGCTCGAATCAACACGGACGCGCCACCGTTGAGCTCGCGGCGAGAGGACGTTCCGCCCGTTCTGGTTCACATCGTGACGAGGATGCTGCATCGCGATCCCGCTCAGCGGTTTCAAACGCCGGGAGAAGTCGCTGCCCTGCTGGAAGCGTTTGTCACAAACCCGCAGTCGCTTTCGGTCGATCAATCTGCGCCGGCGCTGGTGCGAGAGGTTCTGACGATCGACGCCGGCGCGGACGATACGTTGAACCTGCTCGTTGGCCACCTCGACACGCGAGTCACCGACCAGCCACTGCGCAGCAGCCTGCGCAGGAAACCGCTGTGGCCGCTCATTGTGTCCATCGTCGCGGCGCTGATCGTTGTTGGCGGAGTTCTCTTTGCGCTTTCGAGACAGGCAGGCCCGAGAGTTCGACCCAGCCGAACGGCCGAACAAAGCGTGATGGTGTTGCCGGAGAAATCAGTCCAAGCAGATCTCCGTAGCCGAATCGCCAGCGCGTTTCGCGTTGCTTTGGAACCCCGGCCGAAGGCTGACGTCACGACTGCTATTTCGTGACGGTCTCTTTCGCGAATGCCCGTGCGGCTTTGTAGGCGTGCCGCAGCGTGAAGATTCGAGTTTCCATTTGATCCTCGCTGTAGTACCGACCCGCCTCGCTCGATGGCAGTCCGGCCAGAGCCAGTGTCAACGGCATCAGATCGAGGAATTCGCGATAACGGCGGGTTTGTTCGTTCGCATCTGCCACAATGCTGCTCCTGCTGATTTGAAGTTCGTCCCGAGGCGACGTGCACCACTTCGTCGATGATCGTTTCCGACTCACAGCTCCGCAACTGTCTAACGCCGGTTGGTGTATTTCTTCAGAACTTCCTCGGCCGGGTTGGGAGCGGCTGCGGCTGGCTTGCCATCGGTGCCCTGGGGCTTCGGCTCATCTTTCGCACCGGTCTCTGCAGGATCCGGTAAAGAGACAGGCGGCCCGGAAGACGAACTGGCCGCGTCATCGTCGTCGTATTCATCCTCGTAGTCGTCCTCAACCATCGGCGCGGGAGCTGGCTGCGCCGGATACGGCATCTGCTGCTGAGGAGGGTAACCAGGCTGCTGAGGAGGGTAGCCCATCTGCTGTGGCGGGTAGCCCATCGGCTGTGGCGGGTAGCCAGGTTGCTGTGGCGGGTAACCCATCGGCTGTGGCGGGTAGCCAGGTTGCTGAGGATACGGCATGCCGTACTGAGGCTGGCCCGGCATTCCGTAAGCGGGCTGAGGCGGCATTCCGTACGGGTAACCTGGTTGAGGCATTCCCGGATAGCCTGGCATTTGCTGAGGGGGATACGGCATCCCCGGCTGAGGCATCCCCGGCGGCTGCATTTCGGGTTGCGGCACGGCCTGGGGATTCAACGGTGCTGTGGCTGGATCGGCGGCTGGCTGATGAGCTGCGGGCTGCGGTTGTTCTTCAGCGGCGACAGGTTGAGGCTCGGCTTGTGGTGCCGGCACTTCCAGTGGAGGTTCTGTCGCTTCAGCTTCCGAGGCAGCCTCAACCGGTTCTTCCGACTTTCGAGTATCAATCACGGCCGTATCGCCGCTCATCACTGCTGTGTCGTTCGCTGCGTCCAGTTCGAAGTCGTTGAGAGAGAACTCGGTTCCGCTTTCGCCTTGCGAGACTTCGACCGGAACCCCTTCGGAAGTAACGCACAGTTCGAACTCGAGGCTTCCGATTTTGATCTGATCGCCCGTTCGAATTTCCTGGGCACCGATAATTCGAGTTCCGTTGACCAGGGTCCCGTTCGAGCTTCCCAAATCGCGAATCCGAACACCAAAGTCGTCAACGTTGATCGCACAGTGGTGCCGACTGACCGACTCGCTGCCCGGACGCAGATGGCAATCCTGCTCACGACCAATCAGGAACTTCTTCGTGGTGAGGGGGATGAGATTGCCATCCTGTTTTCCACCGATAACTTTGAGCACGGCTTGCAGCATGGATGATTCCAGACAGTTGTTACAGATGTTACGGATACTCGAAGTCCAGAAAGAGTTCCTCAATCGTCACGAAGAATCACGCCTCGTGCCAGGAAAAGAAGCTGCTCCTGGGAACGGGCAGGAAGTGACTTCATTAATCGAATGACTCAAGTGCTTCGACGAGTGCCGATGTGCGAGAGATGTAGCCAGAGGCTCGAAGTGAAACTGGAATCCACCTTCGTACGTTTTGCCTTCGGACCGTTTTATCGCGGGGAAAACAGCCGTGGGAGAGATTCACGCTATCAGTGGTTTTCCAGCTTGTCAATAAAGTTCCGCCCACTCCCAGCGACTCGGGCGAGCTCTCGCGAGTGCGGAAAACTGCCTCGACACCGCGAGCCAGGTTCCGTTTCGGTCCCGTCTCCGTTAGCCGATCGAGCTTGACCCGTCGCCGCGAACCCGGTCCAGCAAAGGTCCAGTGACACAAGTCGGGACAAATTTATCCAGCTTGGCTGCCGTACTTCCTTGTCCCATCCGGGCGATCTGCCGAATCAGCGTGCTGGAAATGTGAGAGTACTTTTCGCTGGCCATCAGAAAGACAGTCTCCTGATCCGGCGCGAGCGTCCGATTCGTCAGAGCCATCGTGAATTCCAGCTCGATGTCGCTGACCGTGCGGACACCTCGCAGCAGTACGCTGGCCCCGCAGGATTCGGCAAAATTGACCGAAAGCCCCTCAAAACACTCAACCGCAACGTTTGGCAGGTCGGCAGTCATCTCCTTAACGAGCTTGACCCGCTCCTCAGGCGTGAACAGTGCCTGTTTGTCCGGATTGACCCCGATGCCCACTGTCAGTTTCTGAAAGAGCTGTGCCCCCCGGCGAATAATATCGAGGTGCCCCAAAGTCGGAGGGTCAAAGCTCCCCACATAAACGGCGTCGCTGAATTTCTGGGAGCCCATTCGGCTGTCTCCTGAACTGCACTTGGCGGAACCCGATTCGTCTGCCATCGTCGACACACGATGTGCAATGGCGGATTGGCGGGAATTCTACCGTGGCAGACCCGCTCCCGGCAGCCAGCAGGTCAGCCGCAAAAAGACCCCGTGCCGTGATGGCAGGTGAGATTCCCGAATTGTTTTCGTTTATACTCCCGTCAGTCGCCCCTAAGACGTTTAACTTCAATGGGTTATGGTTTTCGGCGCGCCATGAGAATCCCGCCGGTACACAGTTTGCTCGGCATCTGGATTCGCATCGGAACCTGTCGAGGCATATTGAAATGGCGGTCTTTCGGCTCGGCCAGAACTGGAATCACTCGTTTCGCGATCTGGAACGGGAAGTCGATCAGCTCCTGAAAGGGGTTCAGGCGACGTTTCAGGGATTGCGATGCGGACGTCAGTATCCTCCAGTAAACGTTTTTGAACTTGATGACGAGTTTCTTCTCACAGCCGAACTGCCGGGTGTCCGAGTGGAGGACGTCGATCTGACAATCAGTGCCGGGGTCCTCACAATCCGCGGTTTGCGGATCGAAGACAAAGCTCCAGCCGACAGCAGCTTCCGCCGTCAGGAACGAGCGTTTGGGAGCTGGCAGCGATCGTTGACTCTTCCGGATCGAGTGGTCGAAGAAGGGCTCGCTGCGGAACTCACGAACGGAATTCTGCGTATCCACCTGCCCAAAGCTCCGCTTGAGGCGGCAAGGCAAATCCCCGTGAGCGAAGGGTAAGGCATGTCGAATGACCTGAGCCGACTTCCGCCCGAACCGGCGGATCCTTCGTCAAACGAAACAAGTTCCGGGGCGTCTGGTGCGGTTTCCGACGAAGGACGCCACGAGCCGGCGAATCCTCGGCGGTACGTCTTCACTCCGCAAATCGACATCTTCGAGACCGCCGACGGACTGGTGCTCCGTGCCGATCTGCCTGGCGTGTCCCTCGAAACGCTCGACCTTGAGGTGCAGAACAATCGCCTGACTCTCTTTGGTCGAGTTCCGGACGCGACTGGACCCGATGCGCGGCTGACACACCAGGAGTACCGGGAAGGAGACTTCCTGCGTTCTTTCATTCTGAGTGAAAACGTCGATCACGAACGAATTTCGGCGAAGCTGGCCAACGGCGTCCTCGAAGTTTTCCTCCCGCACGCGCCGAAAACCGAGGCGCGAAAGATTGAAGTCACCGGCTCGTAAGTGACCAGTCTGATTGTCCGGTCGCTTTTTGCGCCGAGGCTTCCTCATGCCGCGCGGTAAGGATTGCCGATTCTGACGGGTATGCCGGCGCGCGGCGAAGCGGTCTCTGTGCGCCGATCTGGATTGTCGGGCTCTTGAGCCAAACAACCCGGCCTCACACAGATTCCGTCAGAAAGTCAGACGATGACCAATCAGCAGACGTCGCGCGCGGACTTCAACGGCCGCGGCTGGAAATGCTCACCCCTACTCTGGGGCAGCGTCCTGTCCGTCGCGTTTTACTCCCTGCTGCCGTTCGTGGTGGCCGGGGGCTCGCCCATGGACGAGCTCTTCTGCGGACACCCACTTGCCTACACGGCGACGTGTCTTTTCTGGGCGGGCATTGCGGGGCTGGCCGTCAAGCTGTTGAGGCTACCCAGTCAGAAGAAAGCGTTCAACAATTCCTTCGAAGCGGCCGAAGGGTTCGCTGCTGAGGAATCGGCCGTGCGACTTCAGTCTCAGATCGCTTCGCTCCCGGCACCGCAGCGGCAAACATGGGCGGTGAGTCGCCTCGCCGATCTGTGTTCCTTCGTGAAGAGCCGCAAGTCGACGTCCGGTCTGAACAGCCACCTGGAATACCTCGCCGAGTTCGCCGGCGAGCAGATGCATCACAGCTACGCCTTCGTTCGGACCGTGACCTGGGCCGTGCCGATCATCGGCTTCCTCGGGACGGTCGTCGGAATTACGCAGGCGATCAAACATCTCGACCCGCAGAAGCTGACGCAGTCGTTCGACCTGGTGGCCAACGGGCTGAGCGTTGCGTTCGGCACGACGGCTCTTGCGCTCGGCCTGTCGCTTGTTCTCGTCTTCGGCGCGTACCTGGTTGAAAAACTTGAACGGAGCACTCTGGCCGAAATTGAAATGCTCGCCGTCAGTTGGATGACCGAGCTGTTTCCGGCGGCCGGAGGATCGGGTAGTACGCTGGCGGAGGCCGAAGCTCAGGCGGCCGCGCAGCTTCTGGAACAGACCGAAGTCATGATCCGTCGCCAGACGGAAAACTGGGAACACGCCGTCGAGCAGCTCCGTTCGCGCTGGGTGGATTCCTTCGAGCAGCACCAGATCGAACTGGCTTCGTCACTTCGATCGGGAGTCGACGCGACGCTCGACAATCACGGCCGACAGCTCGCCGAGGCGCGAGAGGTCTTAATCGAGGGCGTTCGTGAAACCGGCGAGCAGACCGCACGGTCACTGCAGCTCGCCCACGAAACGCACGAGCAACGGTCTCAGGAAATTGTCGATCAGAATTCCGGGATGCTTGCCGCAGTCCGGTCCGAACTGTCAGCCGCTCGGGAAGAGCAGCACACTCAGCTCAGGATTCTCAGCGGTTCCTTCGAACGGCATTCGACCGAGTGGGAAAGTCGACTCGAAAACTGGGCGACGTCGATCGCGACCCAGGTCGAGGCGCAGCAGCAGCTTGCGGCAGCGTGGTCAAAACTGGCAGGCGGGCAGGAACAGCTTGTCTCGGTCGAGAAGACGCTCGCCGAAAATCTGCAGGTGGCTCAGGCCGCGGACTCGCTGAATGAGACGCTGCACAGCCTCAACGCGGCGGTCCACATTCTGACCGCTCGAGTCCGGCCGGCCGCTTAATGGCGGAGCGGGGAGCGGCAAGGGGCGAGGGGGACGAGCATGCTGGGGAGCAACATTCAATCTGTGGCCCGAAGCGCAAGCAAGCGGGCGTCGTACTGGAATCGCGATGCGCGCGTGCTCTCCAGCCTGCGCATAGGGCAACGCTCTGCCACCTCTTGCCCCTCACCCCTCACCCCTCCGCCTCCCTCGCAGAGGGAGCCTCATGTCTCGTAGGAAGCCCAACGCGGCACCCGTCACACTTTTTCCGTTCCTTGCCGTGCTGATGTGCACGATGGGTGCGCTGATTGTGTTGCTGGTTCTCGTGTCGGCTCAGGTGCGGGACGATGCGGTGGCGAAAGCGAAGGAAGTACGCAGCCAGCGGGACGGGCCGGAAGTCACCGAACCCGTGATCGAAGTGCCGCTTCTGCCGGTTGTCTCCGAGCCGCAGCCGGTTCTCGCTGAGGCGAAACTGGAACCGCTGCCGCCGATGCCGAACCTGGACGGGCTGCGACGGACTCTTGCCGGTCTCGATGAGCGAGAGAGATCGCTGAAGAAGGCGCTTGGCGATCGCGACGCGAATCTGGCTGCATTGAATGAGGAAGTCGATACTGTGCGGCGCGAGACGGCTCTTGCCGCAGCTCAGCGAAAGCAACTGGAAACAGACTTGAAGCAGGCGGTGCGGGCGCGACAGGCGGCGCTGAACCAACTCAGCGAGCTCGACAGTGAACGAGCACGGCTGCTCGCTTCGATCCTCGAGTCGAAAAAAATGATCGAGCAGCGACAGCGCGAGTTCAATGCCGGAAACCAGTTTGTCATCGTCCCGTTTGACGGCAAAAGCGGAACGAATCGGCGGCCGATCATCATCGAGTGTACGGACCGGTCGATCCGGTTCGTTTCGGAAGAAATCGAACTGACTCCGCAGCAGTTGCTGGGCTTCACGCCGGAAAATAATCCGCTGCTGGCCGGCGCGAATGAGATCGTCCGGTTCTGGGCGACGCACAACTCGGTGCAGAAGTACCCCGGATCGGAACCGGTCCCGTACGTCCTGCTCGTCGTCCGGCCGAGCGGCACGGTTGGGTTTTACCTCGCGCGAAAATTTCTCGCGGGACTCGGCGCGGATCAAGGTTACGAGTTGATCGAAGAAGACTTCGAATTTTCCGCGCCGCCGAGCGATCCTCGCGCGCGTGAGATGGCCCTCGCCGCGATTGCAGAAATGCTCGCGACAGGTCGAACGAGCCGTCCTCCTGAGTCAACCTTCAGCGAGAACTTGACGACTATTGGAGCGGGGCCGCGCGGCAGCGGGCAAGAGGACGACGGTCCTCGCGGGACGGGCAGCCGCGGAACGTTTTCCGGGATGACGAACTCCGGGCGTGATATGCAATCTTTCGACAGTCGTGTCCTGCGTCACGGAGCCGGGCCGGCCAGCAGCGGCTTCTTCAACAGCAACAATTTTCAGAAGCACCAGAGCGGGACCGCGTCCGAGCGGACGGGGGCGGGTCTGGCGTCGAGCGGTGCTCGCTTCAATCCCCAAAGTGGCGAGAGAATTCGAACGGGCAACGACTTTTCCAGCGGAGCTGAGCCTGAACGAAACGGCGTCGGTCAGCGGCCGGCCGGCCCGCCGGGCTCGATCACCGGCGGATCGCCGGAGAACCGGTCATCGGAGGGCAACGCCAACCTTCTCACCGGACCGGGCGGGGCAGGAGGGAGTGATCTTCCCATCGGGCTGAGGTCTGCTCCTCAGCTGGGAACTCTCGGCACCTCGTCCGGCCAGCCGGAACCGCCGAAGCCGTTCGACTTTTCAGCCGGCCCTGATCCATTGATCGCTGCGCCTGCGAACCCGCGAGGATCTGCGGGGACGGGTGACGATCCGCAACCGGGCGGCGGCGCGGGCAGTGCCGGGTCAGTCGCTGGCGACGCGGCGTTTCCACGCGGTGAGGGTGATTTACTTACTGCGCCGGAGAGACTGCCTCGATCCGAATCCGATCCGTCTGGCGCGAGTCCGTCCGGATCAGCAGGCCGGCCGGAGAATCTGGCGGCGTCTCAGAAATCGTCGTCGTCAGGAAGTGCGGCGCCGACGAACGGCTCACCGGGCGCGGCGTCCGATGGCACGCCGGAGTCGCAGTTGACGATGTCGGCTCCCTCCAGAAACTCGCCGCGGCGGCAGCCACCGCAGAACGTGCGCCGGCAATGGGGTATCCGGAATCCGGCCGGGACAATCGCTCTGGAGAAGTCGATCGTGATTCACGCCAGTCGTGAAAAAATCGTCATCGACGGAAAATACAAGATCACGAGGACGGACGATCGGGCTCCTGCGCAGATCGTCGACTGGACGCTCCTCGCCATGGACCGCGTCGCGACCGAATGGGGCGTGCCGCCACGTCAGTTCTACTGGGTGCCGGCCGTGACGCTGGTCGTTGAACCGGGAGGCGATCTGCTGCGCGGTCCGCTCGAAGACGCGCTGCGCCGAAATGGAGTGTCCGTCGAAACACGTTTCAGTGACGGATCGGTTTTTGAATCACCCGCAGGGGGTGCTCCATGAGTCGCCGCGGATCTCAGGACGAGCCGGATTTCGGTTCCGACTCGTTCCTCGACATCATTGCCAACCTGGTCGGGATTCTGATCATCCTGATCGTGCTGGCCGGCCTGCGCGCGAGCGAGACCGTCGAGATGGCGGAGGACGGGCGAGAGGCAGAGGCTTTGACTGAGGAGCCGAAACCTCAACCCGACGAGGATCCTGAAGCGGAACGAGCGACCGCACTCGCGGAAGAATCCGAACGGCAGGCGAAACTGGATTACGAAGCCGAGCGGCGAAGGCGGCTGAGCGCGATCGAAGAAGCCTCGCGACTTGCGGCGCTGAGTGATGTCGCGCGGAATCGTGTGGCTCAACTGGACGGCAAGGTCAGACGACCAGCAGCGAATGAAGCCGAGGCGGCGGCCGCTCGCGCGAAGCAGGAACGGAACGAGGCGGATGCGGCGATGCGTGTTCTGCTGGCGGCTCAACAGCGACTCGACGCGGAGCAGGCTCAGGCGAAAACACAGGCAGGTCTCCAGGCCGCGGAGCTGAACGCACTCGCCAGACAGCTCGACGAAGTGAATCGGGAGCTCGCAAAACGGTCCGACTCGAAATCGGCAAAGGAACAACTCGCGCATCGTGTCTCACCCGTCGGGCAGGTCGTGCTCGGCGACGAGATCCATTTTCGAATCAGTGAGGGAAAAATTTCCCACGTGCCGATCGAGGAACTGACGAGCATCCTTCGCGAAAAGATTCAGCAGAACGGCAGTTGGCTCATCAAGTACAACCGGCATGCCGGCAAGATCGGCCCGGTCGAGGGATTTCAGCTGGACTATGTCGTCGAGCGGGAAGTGATGAGCACGGTCGATGCACTGCGGGCCGGGCCCGGTGCGATCAAGATCGCCCTTTCCGAATTCGTCATTCGCCCGACCGAGGGCATCGAAGAAGCAGCCGTCGAAAACGCAATCCGTAGAGACGGTCTTGTCTGGCGTCGGCTGTCCGCGCTGCCACCAGGCTCAGCGGTCACGCTGTGGGTTTATCCGGACAGCTTCTCCGAATACCGCGAGGTCGCCTCGTTCGCTCAGCGAAACGGCTTCATCGTCGCCGGGCGACCGCTGCCAAAGGGAATGCCAATCGCCGGCTCGCCGGAAGGTTCGAAGTCCGTCGCTCAATAGGACCCGGCTTTTGAGCGACCTCAATTAACCCGAAGTGGCTGTGAGTTTTTCAGTAGGCCGAAGCGCAGCGCCGCTCCGGCAGCCTTGCTGTCATCTACCGTTCCAATTGCCGGAACTGCGATGCGCTTGGTCCGGCCGACGACTTCGCCCTCCCGAAAACTTCTGAATCGGTCTCTTCGCTACAGCCGGCTCAGGATATCTGCCGCCCTCGCCTCGTACTTCTTCTGCCACTCCGGAGCGAGAATGCAGTCGCTGTCTTCCTGAGCGTAGCCGCGATTTTTCAATTGCTCGGCCGTCGGGCAGTAGTAGATGTAGCCGTTCGTGTAGCCGGCGACGAAGGTTGTTTTGTGCGGCGAGGCCTGCTTGATGTTGAGGCCGATCTGAACGGTCAGCTCGCCAGGAAATGTCGTGAGCACGAAATCGCCGACCCGCATGCCGATCAGTTCGACGTCGACTGTTCGCTTGCCGGCGTCGATATTCTGTTTGTGGTGCATCTTCAGCAGACGCAGGTTTGTGTTGACGCGGGTCAGTTGCTCCATCGTCTGGATGTTGCGGATGTAGGCGGCGATGTTGTTTCGGTTTTCCGCGTCAAGCTGCTCCAGGCCCTTGCGGCCCAACTCCTTCTCCAGCAGATACGTGTGCGAGTAGTACGATGGAAATTCGGTCGACAACCGGTACTTCACGACGAGCGGCAGGAACGTTTTCAGGTTGAGCGACGTGCCACCCAGCGTGCCCGCGAGACGAAGCTTCTCGGCTTCCATTTCCTCGATGCGGCCGGCGAGGTCCGCGCGCGGCATCTCCGCCATTTCGTGGATCAGCGTCAGCCGCTCGTCGCTCGTGCATTTAATTTTCCGAACGGCCTTAAGCGTGCTCAGGCCCAGCGTATTGCCAAGCGTCTCGGCATCGCGCTGCTGATCGGTGTGCTTGTAGAAAATCGGATTGATGTCTCCGCCACAGCCCTGCACGAAGAGAGCCACCGCTCCCTTGTCGAGGTTGTCCTCAATGACTTCGGATGAGAACCCGGTGACGTCCGCCGTGTTTTCTTTACCGGGAACATTCTGAATCGGGTGCATGGCGAAGTTGTAGACGACCGCCAGCGTACTGCCGTCGAGCCGGTCGAGACGCAGAACGCCGATCTGCGGATCGATCGGACCGATCTCGGCGACGTCCTCATCAGCGGGCATCGAGTACGCGTGCCGGGCGTCGATCGTCATGCCGTTTTTCAGTTTGTAGCGACGGTTCTCGCTGATGCGGTCTTCATAGCCAACTCCGATGCCGACTTTCACCGGCTCGATATTCTTCACGGCCTGCGTAATCGCGCGGACCGTGCGGTCGTCCGTGTCGTCGGCCGGAACGCCGTGACAGTGGCTCGTGTTGATGACAATGCTGTTCGGTTTGATGCCGAGCTCCTTTTCGCACCGCTCGCGGACTCGGCCAAGGTATCCGTTGTCGATGTGTCCGATCATTCCCAGCGAAACGACGTCGAGCGTCACCAGAACGACGGTCTCCTGTTCGCTCTTCACGACGAGAGCCCGTGCGTGGAGGCGTCCGTTAACCGGTCCGTCTTTGGTGATATCCACCTTTGCGGCCCCCGCCATCAACCCGCCTTCGGCACTTTGCAGGATCTCACCCTGAAAAATCGATACGGCGAGCACAAACCCTGTCAGCGTGGATGAAAAGAAAACGCGCCTGCGGCCTGAATCACGGAATTCGGAATTCATGGGTCGGTCCTGTCTGGGGAAAGTGCTGAGTCTGTACGGTCGTGTCTTGTCGGTCTGGACGGAAGTGCGAGGCTCCTGCCGAGCCACTCTCGGCAATAATCCCGCAGGTAACCTGACGCGTGAGCGAGGTCGATCGACTTTCGACCTCGCTCACGCGTTTGGACGTTGTACAGTTTTGAGGCCCCTTTGAGGCCACGTCCGCAGAATCGTCAGGGCAAACGCCGAAATTCAGAGACCTCACGGTACCCGGTTGATTGGACGTCGGAAAGCCGTAGGATGGGCAACTTCGCCGAGCCGCCATTGGGCCGTGGCCGGCAGATTTTCCGAAGTTTCCGGCGGCAGTACCGTCGTCGCCGCGACCCGCGTCTTTGCTCTCGCCCTGACTCAGGACCTTCCCGTGACTGATTACACGCAGACTGGCACTCCCGTTTCCCAAAGCTCTTTGACTCAGAACCTCGTTGACCAGATTCAATCGATCATCGAGGACGCGGAAAAGGAGACGCGACCGCTCGAAATGGAGCCGTACCGTGGTCGCCTGTTCGAGCTGTTCGTCGTCGCGGACGGATCCGGAATGCTCGATGAGAAACTCGAACCGAATCTGACCTCGGACGCGATCGCAAAAATCCTGGCCGATCGCTGGCAGCTTCGCGACTCGGCCGCGGCCGCGAAGCTGGCTGCCGGGAACCTGGCCGACGAGAATCTTTCGAGGATGCGGCTGCTGTGGTCCTTCCTCAGAATGTGGATGGAGTGGACCTACGCCTGGCAACGCTGGAATGAGTTCCACGACGACGACGGCAAATAATGATTTGTCTCGTCGATTCTTTAAGAGGATGAACGATGAGGTGGCTCGCGCGGCTTTCCCTGAGTGTCGTGCTGGCAGCAGCGTCCGAAGCAGCGTCGGCCGAGCCGCTCCACGCGAAGATCGATCAACTCATTGAATCCCAGGCCACCGGCGTTGAGATCGCTCCGTCGGCAGACGACGCCGAGTTTCTCCGGCGGGTTTCTCTCGATCTGGCCGGGCGGATTCCAACGGTCGCTGAGGCAAACGCGTTTCTCTCAGACAAAGCCGAAGACAAGCGAAGTGTGCTCATCGAAAAGCTCCTCACCGGTCCGGATTACCCGCGACGAATGCAGGAGCTGTTTCATGTCATGCTGATGGAGCGGCGCGGTGACAACGACGAGTGGCTGAAGTTTCTGCGCGTCTGCTTTGAGCAGAACAAACCGTGGCACGTGATGGCCCGAGCGATTCTGAATCCGGACGCCGACAACGACGAGCTGCGCGGGGCGGCGTTCTTCGTGACGCAGCGGCTGGTCTCGGAAGGGGCGATGGCGCCCGTGGATGTGCCCGGACTGACGCGGGACGTCGGGCGACTGCTGGCGGGCGTCGATCTGCAGTGTGCTCAGTGCCACAACCACCTCACGATCCCGCATTACTACCAGAAGGATTTCCAGGGTCTGCACATGATCTTCGAAAATGTGCAGACGCGGCGGGACGTCCAGTTTCCGGCGGTCTCGGAAAAGGTGATGCAGGCGAAAAAGGAATTCAAATCGGTCTTCGAGCAGGTCGCCCTCCAGACCGGACCCGTTGTCCCTGGCCGCGGTGAGGTCGAGATTCCCGTCTTTGAAAAGGGCGAGGAATTCGCAGTGGCTGCCGACCCGAAAACTCGCAAGCCAGGCGTCCCGAAGTTCAGCCCGCTGAACGAACTCGCCACAGGCCTGGCCGCAAAAGAGAACGACATCTTCACGAAAAACATCGTCAACCGTTTGTGGTTCGTGATGATGGGCCGAGGCCTGGTCGAGCCGCTTGACCTGCAGCACGCGGACAATGCACCGACGCATCCGGAACTGCTCAACCTGCTCGCATCCGAATTCGTCGCGCACGAATTCGACATCCGCTGGCTGTTGGGCGAGCTGGCGAGGACGAATACCTACCAGCGAAGCAGCATGTTGCCAGGCGAAGCCGAACCGCCTCGCGAGAGCTACGCCGTCGCGATCGAAAAACGTGTCTCGGCCGAGCAGCTTTACTGGAGCGTCGGCATCGCCACCGGCCGGTTTGACGCCGTCCGCCGCTCGATCCGAAAAGGTCTCGTCGATGCCAAGAAGCCCGAGGAAGAAATCAAAACGATCGACGAGGCCACGCTTGAGGAACTCGTCGCGAAATCTGACGAGCTGAAAACGGCTCTTGCCGATTTCAAAACCAACTTCGGCAGCGGGCCCAAAGAGCCCGAGGTCGAATTCGAGCCGTCAGTCAAGGGAGCTCTTTATCTGATGCACGAGTCGAAAATTCAAAAGTGCCTTGAGTCCGGCTCAGCAACGCTGGTTGAAGATCTTCTCAAGACGGAAACCGACCAGGCCGCGATCGATCATCTTTTCCTGAGGCTGCTGACTCGAAAACCAACTGACGAGGAACGACAGCAGCTCGCGTCGTACCTGGAAGAAAATAAAGAGCGTCGCAGCGAGGCCCTGGCGAATGTCGCCTGGGCGATGCTGACGTCGACAGAATTCGTTGTGAACCACTGAGTTTTCCGGGAGACGAGGCTCCTGCCGAGCCGCAAGCGCAACTGGCGCGGACCGGCTCGGCAGGAGCCTCGCCCTCCCAATGACACTGAGGGAGAATATGAATCCTCAATTTTGTAACTCCGCCGAACACGGTGTTTCGCGCCGGCGGGTTCTCGGAGCGATCGGCGGGACGACGGCCGGGCTCGGGCTGGGAGCGCTCGGCGGGATGGTCCAGCCGGCGGTGGGCGAGGAACTTGCGAAGAGCGATAAACAGATTCTGCTGCTGTGGCTCGATGGAGGCATGAGCCAGCTTGAGAGCTGGGATCCAAAACCGAACACGCGATTCGGCGGCCCGCTTCGGTCGATTTCGACATCGCTGCCAGGCGTCCACATCAGCGAGCTGATGCCGAAGACGGCGAAGCTGATGCACCACCTTGCCACGGTGCGGACGATGAAGACGGAAGACGCGAACCACTCGTCCGGCGTGCCGAAAATTCTGCGCGGCCACCCGAAAAACCGTGGAGTGGTCTACCCGTTCTGGGGTTCAGCTGTCGCAAAGGTCATGGGGCCGACGAAGAGCGGGCTGCCGCCGTACCTGTGGGTCAAGCCGGGCAGCGGCGGGTTCATCTCGAAGTACGCCGGCTTCCTCGGTGCGAAATACGGGGCCCTCGCGCTGGGCGATGGCAAGCCGCCGACGAATCTCGTTCGACCAGAAACGCTCTCCGAACAGAACGCGAACGAACGGCGAGAACTTCAGCAGCTCTTCAATCAGCGTTACGCCGCTCGCCGTCGCAAGGGCAGCAACGAAGCCAACAGCTACGTTTACGACGTCGCCGAGAAACTGATGCAGAATCAAAAGCTCTTCGACGAGTCGCTGCTCCCCGACAAAGACCGCGAGCGATACGGCAAGCACGATTTCGGCCGGCACACGCTACTGGCTCGAAATCTGATCGAGGCCGGCGTGCGGTTCGTCCAGGTCACGTCGTACGGCTGGGACACGCACGGCGACAACTTCAACGCTCACGCCAGCCGCATGCCGAAAGCCGACCAGGTTTACGCCGCGCTGATCGAAGACCTCATCGACCGCGGCATGATGGACAACGTCCTGGTCGTGATGATGGCCGAGTTTGGTCGGACGCCTCGCATCAACGGCTCGGTCGGGCGAGACCACTGGCCCAATGCATGGTCACTCTCGATGACCGGAACGGGAATCAAAAAGGGCGTCGTCGTTGGCGAGACTCTAGCCGACGGAACCGACGTCAAAACCGAACCGTACGACATCGGAGCGATGTTCCACACCTGGTACCAGGCCGTCGGCATCGATTCAAAGAAAGTGGAATTCATGAACGGCACGCAGCCGCTGCCGATCGCCCACGACGACATGGCCCCCGTGAAGGAGCTTCTGGCATGAACGATACAGCCGCTCCGAAATTCGAGCCGAAAGAACTGAAGAAGATCGACACCGACCGCCAGGTCTGTCTGATCCGCTTCAGTCCGTGCGGACAGTTTCTGTTCGGCGGCGGGTACGACTCAATCATCCGCCGCTGGGATATGACCGTCGACGAGCCGCAGTTGCTCGACCCGCTCGTAGGACATCGTGGCTGGGTTCAGAAAATCGAGTTCGCGCCGCAGGGTGAGGTGCTCTACTCGGTGGACTCGTGGGGCCAGCTTTGCGCGTGGCCGTACCGTGACGAAGCCGCCTCGCCGATCTGGTCGGTCGAAGCCGCTCACGATGGCTGGATCCGTGATCTCGCCGTAAGTGCTGACGGCTCAATGCTGGCAACGGCCGGGCGGGATGGCTCTGTTCGAGTCTGGTCTGCGAAAGATGGCTCGCTGAACAAGGAGTTGCCTCAAAACGAACACGATGTCCGCGCCGTCGCAATTCACCCGGATGGAAAATCGATCGTTTACGGCGACCTGATGGGCCGAATTCAGCATCGCGATCTTGCGTCAGGCAAACTCGTTCGCGAAATCAAATTCGAGAAAATGCACTACTACGATCGTATTCAGGACGTCCCTGGCATCTACGTCCTGCAGTTTGATGAAAAGGGGGAGATCCTGATCTGCGCCGGAGGCGAACCACTTTCCAACACGAATCATCAGGGAATCCCGGTGCTGCATCAGATTGCCTGGGCATCCCTGGAAACGAAACGCACTCAGACATTCGGAGCTGCCAAAGACGGTCACATTTTCGACCTCGCATGGCACAGGGACGGTTACTTCGCGGCGGTGACAAGTGGCAACCCAGGATCGGGTCAGTTTCTTCTCGTCCGTCCGGATGAGGACGAGCCGTTTTTCAATTTCACGAAGTTGTCCAACTGTCACACGCTGGCACTTCACCCCGACGGGAAGCAAGTCGTGGTTGCCGCAACAAACCGAAACAGCCAGGGCAACGGAGCCGTCCGCGACAAAGAAGGTTCCTACGTCGGGAACTCCTCGCCGCTGCATGTGTTTTCGCTTGAGGCTGCGTCGTAGGTCAGGCTCAATCGAGAAACAGAAACTCGTTCGTCAGGATCAGCGCTTGAGCGTACTGCTGCCAGCGGCTCAACGGGTCCGGCGGCGGGCCGTGGAATTGGTCGCGGGAGTTCCAGTTGCGAGCACTGTCCGGCGTGGATGCCTCGACGACCTGCACATTGACGGTCCACTGGAACGAGTCGTGATTCGGGCTGCTCAGGCAGTCAGTGACGACGTCAAGGTGGTCGCCTTTGTGGACTTCGACGCGGTCGACGTTCGTTGTCACCTTCTGACTTCTGGCTGTCCACGTGCCGCGCTCACCCAGGCGGCTGGAGATGACTCGGCCTCGCACGCCGTCTCCTTCTTTGGCCGGGTGATCAAGGACGCCCTTGACGCTGATCACCCCGTCGATTGGTGAGACCCAGCGTCGGATGACCATGTGCTTCGGATCGTTGCCCGGGTGGCCACCGTCGCGGTTGAGGATGCACCAGCCGAGCTTCGGGTCCGGACGCTGCGGACCGCCCTGCCACGAATCGTTTTCGAAATGCGGCAGCGGGGTGAAGTCGACCTTGCCGGCCTCATCAATCAAGCCGTAGCCGAATTGCCACGGGCTGCTGATCGCCAGTCCGCTGGTGCTTCCGGAAACGAAAAGCCGCCCCAGTGCGAGTTCTTCGGCATCGGGATCCCGGGCGAGGATTTGCCGATACGCCAGGCGAATTCGTTCTTCATCCGGGACCCTCGGGTCGAGGCGTGCGACAAGTGACTCGGTGATCGCGTGCGAAAATCCGTTGTTCATCAGGAAGAGGGCCTGCTGCGGCACAGTCGTTTCCGGCCGCGAGGGCGAGTGCGTATCCGGGCTCGCGAAGTCGAACGTGCGGAACACGCCCGGCAGGTTCTGCCGATCGATGAAGGCGTAAAGAGTGCGGCGTTTCGTGGGGGGGAGCGTTTCGATTTTCTCGGACGGTCCGCAAACTTTTCGGTCGAGCGTACTGCTCACTGCGAGCAACGCGTCTCGCATGGCTTCGAAATTGAGCCGTCGTCGTTCGACTCGCCAGAGTAGGAAGTTTTCCGGATCGAGTTTTGATGCCGCCTCGCGAACGTCGCTCCGCTGCCGGTACACGCTCGACTGGACGATTCGGCGAATCAGTTTCTTAATTGACCAGCCGTCTTCGACAAACGAAACGGCGAGATGGTCCAGCGTGTCGCGCTGTACGGGCTCGTCGCTGCGCAGGCCGAAGTCGCTGGTTGTTGAAACGAGGCCTCGCCCGAACAGGTGCGACCAGACTCGGTTGACGAAAACTCGCGCGGTGAGCGGGTTGGTCGGATCGGTGATCCGCTCGGCCATTTGAAGCCGGCCGCTTGTTTCTGTGTATCGCTCTGCAGAGTCGGAGGCGAAGAAAACGGGGAAGCGGCGAGGCGCACCGGCTCCGCGGTTCTGGTGGTTGCCTCGGATGAAGATTTGAACGTCGGTGGGTTTGGGCTTGTCGATGAGCCGCAGCGGCAGGCCCTCGTCCTGCTTGTCGTCGGAACTCCAGAAGACGCCGTACAGCGAGTAATAATCTTCCGTGCTGATCGGGTCGTACTTGTGGTTGTGGCAGCGGGCACAGGTCGCGGTCAGACCCATCGTGCCGCGAAACACGACGTCGATTCGGTCGTCGATAATGTCGTTAATGTTGTTGATGAATCGCCGGCCGAGTGTCAGAAAACCCATCGCCGCCAGGTCGGCCTTGTCCTCGCCCGTTACCAGGTGATCGGCGGCGATCTGCAGTTTCAGAAATTCGTCGTAGGGCCGATCCTGGTTCAGCGAGTTGATCACCCAGTCGCGATAACGAAACGCGTTGGGATAGTTGCGGTCTTCCTGAAAGACGTAGCCCTTCGTGTCGCCGAACCGCGAAAGGTCGAGCCAGTGCCGCGCCCACCGCTCGCCAAACTGCTCACTGCCGAGCAGGCGGTCGACGAGTTTTTCAAAGGCTGCGTTGGATGAGTCTTCCTCAAACGATTTCACATCGGCATAAGTCGGCGGGAGGCCGGTGAGGTCAAAGAACAGTCGTCGCACAAGATCACGCGGCGCGGCCTGCGGCGAAGGCTCGATCGATTTCGCTTCGAGCTTTGCCAGCACCAGTCGGTCCAGATCACTTCGCGACCAGGCAGTGTTGAGAACGCTCGGCACCGCTGTTTTTTTCGGAGGCGAGAATGACCAGTGAGACTTCGCGCGCGCCTCGATGCTCGTGACCAGAACAGGTGCCGCGCCGTCTCGGGGGTCGGGTGCTCCTGTCTTGACCCACTGCTCGAAATCGGCGATGAGATCTGCCGGCAGTTTGCCATCCGGCGGCATCTGCAGCTTCTCGTCCGAGTACCGCAGCGCCGTGATCAGACGGCTTTGATCCGGGTTGCCTTTGACGAGGACAGGGCCGTTCTCGCCACCTTTCGCAACGGCGGCCCGATTGTCGAGCAGTAGGCCGCCGCCGATTTCATCGGCTTTGGCCGAGTGGCATTCGAAGCAGCGTTCGACCAGGACCGGGCGGATTTTCTTTTCGAAGAACTCAACGTCGTCCGGATTGAGCTTCGGGTCAGCGGCCAGGCAGTCCGTGCCGCTCACGATGACTGACAAAACCGACAACAGGACGAGACTGTCACGAAGAATGAGCATGGGGAATCCGAATTTCAGGCAGAGCTTCAGGCAGGATCGACATCTTATTCGAGGGGAGCCGTCTCAGCATCCTCAGTGAAACCTCGTCAATTCTTCCGTTTCGCCGCATGCACACTTTCGCTCAACATTGCGGGCAGATATCACTCGCGAGTGGCCCGCGCGGCTGTCCTCTTGCTTCCACTTTACGTATCAAAAGTCACCGATGAGCCAGTACCGAGTCCTCGTCACTGATCCGCTGTCCGAAGCGGGCCTGAATATCCTTTCTCAGAATCCGGCGATTGAAATTGTCGATGTGAGCAACTCGAAACTGTCCGTCGAGGAACTTCGGCAGGCTCTCAGCGACGTTGACGGAGCGGTCATTCGCAGCGGCGTGAAGCTGACGGCGGAAGTTCTCGCCGGTCAGAAACGGCTGAAGGCGGTCGCCCGGGCGGGAGTCGGCGTCGACAACGTGGACCTCGACGCGGCCACGCGCGAGGGCATCATCGTGATGAACACGCCGGGCGGAAATACAACGAGCACCGCCGAGCACGCGTTCGCTCTGATGATGGCCTTGTCGAGAAACGTACCTCAGGCTGTCGCCGTGATGCGAAGTGGCGGCTGGGATCGGAACAAGTTCAAGGGCTCACAGCTGAGTGGCAAAACGCTCGCCGTGATCGGGCTCGGTCGGATTGGAATCTCCGTTGCGAAGCGCGCGCTGGCCTTCGAGATGAACGTCATCGGTTACGATCCGTTTCTGTCAGAAGACCGCGCGAAGGAATACGGCATCACGCTGTACCGGGAAGTCGACGATCTGATCGACAAGTGCGATTTCATTTCGGTGCACACGCCGCTGACCGATGAGACGCGGAACCTGATCAACGCCGAGCGGATTGAGCGGATGCGGCCGGGAGTTCGAGTCATCAACTGTGCTCGAGGTGGCATCGTCAACGAGGCGGACGTCATCGCGGCCGTCAAGTCCGGGAAGCTGGCTGGAGCGGCCTTCGACGTTTACCCGAGCGAGCCGCCCGCCGCGGACGATCCGATCCGCAGCGTGCCGAACATCATCACGACGCCTCACCTGGGAGCTTCGACCGAGGAAGCTCAGGAAGCGGTCGCGATCGAAGCCGCGGAAATCATGGTTGGCTTTCTTATCGAAAAAGAAGTCAAACACGCGATCAACATGGCCCCGATTTCCGGCGCGGAACTCGGTGAGGTGCGACGATACCTCGATCTTGGTTACCGGCTGGGGCTGCTGCATGCTCAGCTTCTTGAGCAGCGGTACAAGTCGGCGGGGCTCAAGGAAGTCCGCATCAGTTACCGCGGCGAGGTGGCCTCAAAGAAAACGCGATTGATTTCTCAGGCATTTATGGCGGGGCTGTTGAGCTCTGGAAAAGGCGAGCCGGTTAACATCATCAACTCAAAAGTGATCGCCCAGGAACGAGGCATTCACGTTGTTGAGTCGACCGAAGAGGAAGCGGGCGATTTCACATCGCTCGTCAGCACGACACTCGTCACCGATCACGGCAAGTTCACCGCGGCCGGTACAGTTTTCGGCAACGAATTCCTGCGACTGGTCAAGCTGGACGGCTTTCAGCTCGACGCGTACCTCGACGGGCAGATGCTGATTTACCGGCACGAGGACAAACCGGGGCTCATCGGATTTATCGGGACGGTCTGCGGTCAGCACGAAGTCAACATTTCCCACCTGGCGCTCGGTCGCCAGGCGAGCGGCGGCGATTCCGTTGCCGTTTTGAACCTCGACTCCGCCCCTTCAGACGCCGTTCGCCAGGAGATTGCCGATCACCTGCACGTGACGGGAGTCGATCTTGTTTCGCTGCCGAAGGCCGGAGATCCGCTGCCCTGGCTGGATTCTCAATCTTAGGTTGCGACCCGTCATCACTGAGGATTTCGGAGAAATCCGCGTACGGTCAGGTTCCGCAGAACGTGGCCTGAACGACTTCATCAGGTGCCGGTGCCAATTCGTATTCGGCGTGCTCCGGCTGCGAAGTGAACGGGTGCTGGAGGACCTCGTTGAGTCGATGAAAAGGTGCGAAGTCGCCCTCATTGCCGGCCTTGATGGCTTCCTCGATGCGATGATTGCGCGGGATGAACACGGGATTCGATCGACGCATCAGAGCGAGCGCCTCGCTCCTGTCGACATCGTGCAACCGCCCCCGCCAGGCTTTCAGCCATGTGGCAATCGTTTCGGGGCGGTTGAACAGGCGCGTGACGGTCTGGTCGTCGCCGCTTTCGAGGGCGTCCGAAAGATGGCGGAACACCAGCGTGAAGTCGGCCTCACCATCAGCCATCGCTGCCAGCAAAGTTTCCACCAGGTTCCAGTCGCTGGTACTGCATTCTTCAATGCCAATCTTTGCAGCAAATCGGTTTTGCAGTGAGCTTTGATGTATGCCGGAAAAACGATCGAGAGCGGCTTCCGCTTCGGCAACCGCTTTTTCCAGATCGTCGTTGAGCAGCGGCAGGAGCGTCTCCGCAAAACGCGTCAGATTCCAGAGAGCGATCGGTCCCTGATTACTGAAGGCGTAACGTCCCTCCCGGTCGATCGAGCTGAATCGTTTCGCCGGATGGTAGACGTCCATGAAAGCGCACGGACCGAAGTCGATCGTCTCGCCTGAGACGGTCATGTTGTCGGTATTCATCACGCCGTGAATAAATCCCAGCTGCATCCAGTGAGCGACAAGCCCCGCCTGTTGCTCGATGACTTTGTCGAGCAATGCGCAATAAGGATTCTCTTCCTGCTGCGCCTCAGGATAGTGGCGAGCGATGACGTAGTCGGCGAGGACTTTCAAATTGTCATGGTCCTGCCTGGCGGCGAACCACTGGAAAGTACCGATCCGAATGTGTGACTGTGCGACGCGTGTGAACACTCCACCGGGCACAGCGCCTTCGCGGAACACCTTGTCACCGCTCGCCACAGCGGCGAGTGCGCGGGTCGTTGGGACGCCGAGAGCGGCCATCGCTTCCGAAACAATAAATTCACGCAGGACCGGCCCCAGCGCGGACCGCCCGTCGCCGCGGCGAGAGAACGGAGTTGGACCCGAGCCTTTCAACTGGATGTCGTAGCGGATGCCGTCTTTGCCGATGACCTCACCGAGAAGGATGGCACGGCCGTCCCCGAGTTGCGGAGAAAAACCACCGAACTGGTGCCCCGAGTAGGCCATCGCGAGAGGCTCGGAACCATCCGGACGCTGGTTTCCAGACAGGACTGCCAGACCTTCCGGTGAATCAAGCTGAGCGGCATCGATCCCCAGCTCGGTCGCAAGGTCGCGATTCAGTCGGATCATGACTGGCGAGCTCACCGGCGTCGGTTCGATCGGGGCAAAAAAAGTGTCCGGCAGACGGGCGTAGGTATTGTCAAAGGAGATGTGCATCAAGCAGACCGATGTGAAGAGTCATGAAAGTCTGACAGTTTCGTTGGTGGCCGTGCTGACTCAGTCTGTTGAAAATCGCCCCCGAGCTGCGGTTGAATTCGTCGGCCGAAAATCCGACTGCCGTGAGCGTGGCTTCAACTTGCCACTTCATAAAAACGTCCGGCAAAGCGGCAGACCGCCGATGATTGCTCAAACAGCCCGTTGAACAAAAAAAGCGGACGGGGCAAGCCGTCCGGTCAGAGCGAGTTTTTCAAGCAAAACCGGCCGGCTTGCGCCGCTCCGCTACAGGGATTGGAATTTTTCAACTGCTTGCTAAAACAGCTCGTGAACCGGCGAGCCCTGCGGCAGCATTCTCATCGGACGTCCCTGAGTCACGAACTCGCCAGCGGGATCAAGACCCAGCGCGTGGTAGACCGTCGCGACAAAGTCAGGGACAGAGACCGGACGGTCCTCGGGAACCGCTCCATACTTATCGCTGGAGCCGATCACGAGTCCGGTTTTCACGCCACCTCCGCCCATCGTCAGGCTGAAACATCGTCCCCAGTGGTCACGGCCCGGACCTTTTTTATCCGTGTTGATTTTCGGCGTGCGGCCGAATTCTCCGGCCGTAATTACCAGCGTCGTTTCCAACAGCCCGCGATCGTCCAGGTCATTCAGCAATGCCGCATAGCTGGTGTCGTAAAACGGCAGTTGTTGGTCCAGGTGAGGGAAGATGCCCCAGTGATGATCCCACGCATAAATGCCCGTATCGACGTAACCTTGAATCGTCACGAACCGGACGCCCGCCTCGATCAGCCGGCGAGCCAGAAGCATCCCCTGCCCGACACGATTTCGACCGTAAGAATCGCGGAGTTTCGGCGATTCCTGTGACAGGTCAAACGCGGACTTCGCACTCGTCGACGTCGCCAGAGAAAGAGCCCGCTCGGTAAACGTGTCATGGGAGCGGGCAAACTCGAGCTGGTTCTCTGCCGCAGACTGGTAGCGATCCAGCGAGCGAAGCAGCCCCTTGCGGCCAGAAGTTCGACTGACGTCGACGTCCGGAGCGGAATCAAAAGCCTCCACCCGAAAGCTGCTGGAATTCGGATCCTGCTTGATGAGAAACGGGTTGAACGTTCGTCCGAGGTACCCGCCGAAACCGGGAGCACTGTACGAGGGGTGTTTCATGTCGCCCAGGTGGACGAACGGAGGAATCGGTGCCTGCTGTTTCTGCTGGAGAGAAAGCACCGCTCCGATTCCCGGTGCCTGCACGTTCCTGTCGAGCTCGCTGCCGCACATGACGTGGACATCACCCTCTCCGTGCTTCGACGTGTAAGAGTGCATGGACCGAATCAGAGAAAACTTATCGGCACACTGCGCGAGTTTCGGCAGCTGGTCACTCAACTGCAGCCCCGGCAGGTTCGTTGCGGCGGGGTGGTACTTGCCTCGAATCTCAGCGGGCATGTCCGGTTTCATATCGTACATGTCGATATGGCTCGCGCCGCCCTGCAAAAACATGAAGATAACGTTGATCTGTTTCCGGCCGGACTGCACCGCCTCACTCGCCAGCACGTCCGGCAACGCGATCCCCAACGGAGACACGGCACCAACTGTCAGGCCGCCCATCGTGAATAACTGACGGCGATTCAGAGAGAGTGACTTGATGTCCACAAACGATCCCGCGGGGTGTTTGACTGATTGTTTGACGCTGGCTCAGAGTATCGGTCAGGCCGGCTGGTGAGCTGAAAGAGCCCGATTCAAAACGGCTGCTGACACAATAGCCCGGTCCAACTGACAGAGCCAGACGGTCAGGATGCGCTGACCGCCCGGAAATCTGTCGAGTTGTCGCGGTACCGCTCCAGTTGTACTTCGTCGAGCTCCACACCGAGCCCCGGCCCGTCGGGCACGAGCGCTGCCGACGGACCCAGCGTGAGCGGTTTTTTCAGCAGATCGGCCTCGTGGTAAAGCGGGCCGATGAAGTCGCCGGGGTACAGCTCGCTGGCGATTGCCGGGACGGCGACGCCCAGGTGCAGCATGGCGGCGGTCGCGATACCGAGCTCCAGGTTGCTGCCCATCGAGCAGACGATGCCCGCCGCTTTCGCGATGTTTGCGATTTCCAGCGTCGCCTGGATGCCGCCGTGCTTGCCGGGGTAAACACTGAGAATGTCGGCCGCGTGCGAGCGTGCCACCTGCCAGGCATCGTGAACCGTGAAGACACTTTCGTCGGCCATGATCGGGATGCTCGAATTCCGTCGCAGTGCGGGCATGTCGGCGAGGTTTTCCACGGGGATCGGCTGCTCGGCAAACAGGATGTCGAACTCGGCCAGACGTCGGAGCATCTGCCCGGCCTGAGTCACGCTCCAGCCACAGTTTGCATCGATGCCGATCGGAATTTCTGGTCCCGCGCAGTTGCGAACGGCTCGAACCCGTTCGATGTCCTCTTCCGGATTCGGCCCGACTTTTACTTTGAGGCAACGCACTCCGTCATTCAGAAACCGCTCGGCCAGCGCAACAGACCGCTCAACATCGAAAGCTCCCACGACCATCTTTATCGGCACAGAATCACGCACCCGTCCGCCGAGCAGTTGATACACCGGCACATCGGCGGCCTTGCCTGCCAGGTCCCACAACGCCATTTCGATGCCCGACTTCATGAACGGGTTGAGCTTGATCACGCGATTCATTTTCGCGGTGAGTCTCGTAATCTGAGTCGCATCCTCACCGATCAGTGCCGGCGCGATCAGTCCGTTGATCGCCGCGACGCAGCCAATACTCGTTTCGCCACTCCAGCGCGGCGCGACGGTTGCTTCACCAAGACCGCAGAGCCCGTCGTCGGTGTGGACCCGCACGATCACATACGGAGACGTGACGTGCTCGCCGTGGGCCGTTTTCGTTCTCAGCTCCGGCTTGAGCGGAACGTTCACGGAAATGCACTCGATTCGGCTGATTTTCATGTTCACCGTCTTAACAACCCGTTGAAAAAGTAGCGGCACGACACAAGCCGAATGGTCTGGGAATGTTTTTTCCGAGAACACCGTACGGCTCAGTATGTTTTGTGCCAGACGTGTTGAACGTCAGCTTCCCGACGTCGCTTTTTCTTCAGGCGGCTTCAGCAATAGCTCCACGGCCTCCGGCAGCCATTGACTGTCCCATCGATGTTTCCGCTTCGGACCATCGCGGTAAACGTGCGGCACTTTGAGTTTCTGAAGAAGAGCCTCAAAGTCTTCGTGGTGTTCTCGAAAGTTGTCGAAGCCGAGGTGAATCAGCTTCGGCGTTTTCGAGTTGAGCTTTGCTTCGGCGACCAGCTTTGTCAGCTCGTACTTTCGAAAGTTGTCGAGCGTCCCGAAGATCGGCCCGGACCCGTACTGTCCGTGCCGGCTCATCATCAGCGGAGCGTCCCACGCGGCCGCTCGGGCGAATGTTTCGGGGTTTCGCAGCAGCAGCGAAAACGCTCCCCAGCCGGACTTGCTGAAGCCGACCAGGAAACGGTCCTCGGCCTTGCCGGTTGTCGGAAAGTTCTTATCGATGTACGGCACGACGGATTTCAGCAGGTACGTCTCCTGCGCGATCTTGCCGTCCTCCGGGTGGTCAGCAAACCACGGCAGATCGGAAAACGTCGGGTAGACACAAATGACTTCAAAGCGGTTATGCAGATCGTGAGTCCGCACTTCGTTCATCGCGTGCCCCCAGTAGCGAGTCGTTCCGGCTTCAACGGGGAGGACGTAGAGCACTCGGTACTTGCGGCCTGGCTCAAGCTTGTCAGGCAGAAGGACCTCAATGCGATTCTTCGTACGCTGGTGCGGCGATTCCAGATCGTGCTCGATGAGCTTTGACGGTGCGGGCAGATCGGCACCGGTGGCCGGTACAGTCAACCAGAGCCAACTCACCACCAGCGGCGTGAACATCCCGGGTCGGAATCTCGACATCGCAATCCCTCTCACGCCAGTAGGACGGATGCCCACATCCGTCAGAGCCGGAATCTGCTTCCGGTTAAATTCGTGTCCAGCCCGGACGGACGTGGGCGTCCGTCCTGCCGGGCTGTCAGGAGGCGTCGCGGAGCTTCCGCTGTTTATCCTGCGCGAGTGTTCGGGAAATCACAATGTCGCACAATTCGCCAAGAGACAGGCCGATTCGCTCCGCCGCTTTCGGGACGAGGCTGTGGTCGGTCATGCCGGGGATTGTGTTGACCTCGAGCACCCAGGGATGGCCATCCGCGTCGAGCATCACGTCGGCTCGAGCGATGCCGGTTGTGCCAAGAGCGCGGCAGGCGGCGAGGCCGGCAGTCTCGATGCGGCTGCGAGTCGCGTCATCGATCTCCGCGTCGAAGTGGTAGCCGGTTCCGTCATCTTCGTACTTCGCAGTGAAGTCGAAGAAGCTTCGATCGGTGCGGATCTGAATCAGTGGCAGCGGAACATCATCGATGACTCCGAGCGTCCATTCCGAGCCTTCGATCGCTTTTTCAATCAGTCCCGTTTCTGAAACGGCGAGGCACTGCTCGACGGCGTCGGCAAGCTGCGAGGCTTCCCGCACGATCGTGACGCCGATGCTCGACCCCTGCGCGTCGGGCTTCACGACCACCGGCAGGCCGAGATCCGTCGCCCAGGTCTCAATCCTGCCGGGCGAGTCGGTTTGCGAAAACAGAAACGCGTCGGGAGTTGGCACACCGTGCTCAGCGAAACACTTCTTGGCGGCCACCTTGCTGAAGGCGAGTCGCGATGCGACCGAGTCGCTTCCGGTGAACGGGACTCGGAGTCGCTCGAGAATCTCCTGGACCCCACCGTCCTCGCCGAATGTTCCATGCAGGGCGAGGAAGGCAACGTCGATTCCGCTCCAGTCAGCGGTCGCGAGGTCGGTTTCTGCCGGGTCGATCGAGACAACTGTGTGTCCCTGGCAGGAGATTGCCTCGGCAACCGCGCGACCACTTTGCAGGCTGATTTTCCGTTCGGCGGATTCGCCGCCCAGCAGGACGGCGACGCGAAGCGGGCTCAGCGTTACGGGTTTCAGCCGATCCATGGCTCACCTCGTTCAAGTTTTTCAAGTTGATAAAAGAAGTTGGCTCGACTCACCAGACCCGGAGTTCCAGTTCCAGGTCGACGCCGAACTGCTCGGCGACTTTGGATTGAGTCAGGTCGATCAGGCGCAGCACGTCGTCCGATTTCGTCTCGGGATGAGTGACAACGAAGTTTGCATGGCGGTCACTGATTTCCGCACCGCCAACTCGCGTGCCTTTCAGGCCGGACTGCTCGATGAGGTCCCCGGCACTCAGTCCTCGCGGGTTTTTGAAGATGCATCCGGCCGACTGCGAGGCGAGCGGCTGCGAGGATTTTTTCATGATCCACAGCTTCCGCATCCGACGGGCAATCTCCTCGGGGTCGTCCACTTTGAGTTGGAAGTCGGCTTCGAGAATGACCAGCTCATTGATGCTGCTGCTGCGATAGGCAAAGGACAGTTCATCTTCCGCCCGGACAAAACGCGTCCCTTTGACGGTGAGGACCGTCACGCTGGAAACGAACTGGCCAATGTCGCCGCTTCGACCGCCAGCGTTGCCGCGGAGAGCTCCGCCGATCGTGCCGGGAATTCCAACGAGCACGTCGAGTCCTGCGAGCCCCGCTTTCACGGATTCCGAAATCGCATGAGACAGGATTGCTCCCGACCCAGCCCGGACGGTCGTGCCATCGACGGTGACCTGACCGAACGACTCATTCGTCAGTCGCAGCACGACGCCGCTGACTCCTTCGTCTCTGACCAGCAGATTCGATCCGCTGCCGAGTACTCGCACGGGGATCTCATTTTCGTGGCAGAGCGTCACGACTTCCTGCAGCTCGTCGGCGTTTCGCGGCTCGACGAGGAACTGAGCCAGCCCGCCAACTTTGAGCCATGTCAGCGGCGCGAGCGGCTGGTCAGCCAGCGTGATTTCGGGGAACTTTTCCTGAAGCAAACTCATGGGCAATCCGACTGATGTTTCCGGCACCCAGGATCAGCACAACATCGTCCGGGCGGACCGCATCGTCCAAACTTGGTTTGAGGCGGTCAAGAGACGCCAGGCGGCGGACGGAAATGCCGTTCTGAGCGAGCCTTTCGGCGAGCTCAACGAGAGTCGCTTCCCCTTCGTGCGAAGATTCGCGAGCCGCGAAAATCGGCACGAGAAACAGCTCATCGACTTCGGCGAAGCTTTCCGCGAATTCGGCCATCAGCTCACGAGTCCGCGAGATCTGGTGAGGCTGAAAGGCGCAGACGATGCGGCGGTCGCCGAAGAACTCGCGCGCGGTCTGCAGAGTGGCCTTCACCGCCGTCGGGTGGTGAGCGTAGTCGTCGACAAGCGTGAATTCGCGCGCGGTCTCGACAATCTCAAACCGGCGTCGAACTCCCCGAAACTTCGGCAGAGCTTCCGAAATCGAGTCAGCATCCGCTCCCGCCGCGTGAGCGAGCGCAACCGCCGCGAGGGCGTTTTCCACGTTGTGCCGGCCGGGTACGTTGAGTTCCGTTCTGCAGAACAGCTCGCCACGGTGCTCAATGCGGAATCGGAATCCCTGTCCCGTTTGTTCGAGGTCGAGCGCGAGCCAGTCCGCCGATCGCGAAGTGTCGTCAGAAGTGACTTTAATCGTCGTCTCCTCTCCACTCGAAGCAGAGGGAACAGGACCGACACGGATGGTTTCGATTTTCGCCTGGCTGGCTGCAGCCGCCTCGATCGACGACGGGCAATCGGCCGGGATCACGAGGACTCCGTCGCGCGGCACGCGTGCGGCGAATTCGGCAAAGGCCGCCAGCTGGGATTTCCAATCGGGGTAGCAGTCGAAATGGTCGGGCTCGATGCCAAGGATTGTCGCGAATCCTGGCGCGTGATCGAGGAAGTGTTTTCGGTACTCGCAACTTTCGGCGACGAAGAGTGACCCCTCGCCGCCCCAGCCAGAGCGGTCGTACTGGCAAACCTCGCCACCAATCGCGGCGTTGGGGTCGAATCCCGCTTCGCGCAGAATCGTGGCAAGGATGGCCGTCGTCGTCGTCTTGCCGTGAGTTCCTGCGACAGCGATTCCCGTTCGCTCGCGCATCAGCTCGCCGAGGAACTGGCTGTAGGAGAATTCGGGAATCCCGATCTCCTTCGCAGCGACACGTTCGGGATTCGACTCAACGACGGCCGGGCTGAAAATGAGGATGTCGGTGTCGGGCGAAACGTGACTTGCTGAGTGGCCCTGGTGAATTCGGATCTGTCGCTCGCCGATGTGCCGCGTGTGCGCCGGTTCTGACTGGTCCGAACCGGTCAATGTCCAGCCGAGGTCGCTCAGCAGTTCCGCCAGCGCCCGCATGCCAGCTCCGCAGGCACCGACCAGGTGCGCTGTCCGAGGAGCTCCGGAATCAAAAATGCGGATCAACATGGTCGAGGCCAGGTAGGTCGGACGCCCACGTCTGTCACGCCCACGCCTGTCACGCCCACGTCTGTCACGCCCCGATAGAAGCAGGCGTGCGTTCGACCGGGCCTGTTAACGAACAGTGGCACGGGCATTTTTCCCCTGAGGATTCTCGGCCGGAACGTTGTGTCACGAAACTGCCGTCTTGTAGCTCAGTCAGCCGAAACGGAGGAAGACGAACCGGCCACGGGATTCGTTGACGGCCTGTTGAAAAGTCGAACTGATTCAGGGATTCGCTGCCGCCTGTCTCAGTGATTGACGTAAAACTCAGACGAGGTCAACAAAGCCCAGATCGCGTCGCGGATCGCCGGCTCTCGCTGGTCTTTCTCGGCGGTCACGAAGCTGACGATCAGTTGAGATTCGTCGTCGCTCGGACGCCGCGTCAGGACACTGAGGTACAGGTCCTCAACCATTTTCTGGTTGTCAGACTGCGACATCAGTCGGTCGACCAGATTGCCAGGTCGCCGACGAAGCAGTTGCTGGACTGGGACCGCGTTTCGCCAGAATAGAGCTCCTTTCACGGTCGACTCAACTCCGTCTTCCGGTTCCCGAGCCTCATTGGCGAACGCCTCTTTGAAGCCTGACTGAATCGCGTCGATCGTCAGTTCCGGCTCGGCTTCTTCCTTCGCGGCGTCAGCGATCGTCGCGGCCGCCGCTTCAGTTGTTGCTTCTGCTTTTGGTTTTTCTTTGAGCTCGGTGAGCCGTGTCAGCTCACCGGTCGCGATCAGAACGCTGTCCGCAAGCTGCTCGGCTGACAGCCGCGATTCGAGTGCGACGAGGAACGACGACGGAGCGGGAGGGGTCGCGTCCCCGGCCTCAGCGGCGAACTGACTTGACCGCTGATACGTCTCGGACAGAGCGATCTCGCGGAGAAGCCATTTCACGTCGTAGCCGTGCGCGATGAAGTCATCGGTCAGCCGCTCCAGTAGCTTCGGATGAGACGGTACGTTCGCTTCGTGATGAAGGTCGAGCGGGTGGACGATGCCTCGCCCAAGCAGCACGAACCACAACCGGTTGACCGCGTTGCGGGCGAACTGTCGGTTTTCGGCATGAGTCAGCTCGCGAGCGATCAGGCTGACCGCGCTGAACTCCGGTCGCGGTGGCGCGGTCTTCGGATTCTTCGGAGGCTCGATTCCAGCAGGAACCTCAAACGACTTTCCGAGCGGGATGCGCGGCCCCGTTTTCTTTTTCGTCGGGTCGAAGACGGAAACGAACTCCAGCGGAGCCGTCATCGCTTTTTCACCGATCGCCGGAAACTTCACGTCGCGCCGCACGAACGTGTTCTGGTAGACGGTGAACAGCCCCTGAAAATCGACCTGTTTGTAATCCGAAATGAAAAGATGATCGTGACACTCGGCACACTGCAGATCAAAGCCGAGGAAGATTCGGCCGATGTCGCGCGTCAGGCCCGGAAAGTCCGTCGGATTCTGCCCGTAACTTTCCAGCCGCTTTGTCATGAAGAACGCCGATGCCCGGGCGGCTTCGTTTTCGGCGTCCGGGTCGAGCAGCTCGTGGACGAGCTGGTTCCACGGTTTGTTTTCGGCGAACGATCGCACGAGCCAGGCACGCCAATCCGCATCCTCCCCGCGCCGCTCCATCAGCATCACGTCGAATCGACCAGCCATCTGCTCGGCGTAGCGCGGTGAAGCCAGCAGCGAGTCGATGAGCTGCTGCCGCTTGTCTGGCGAGGTGTCGTCGAGGAATGCTCGCGCCGCTTCCGCGGATGGAATCCGTCCGGAAAAGTCGAGCGAAACGCGGCGAAGAAATTCCGCATCGGTCGAGCGGCCCGCCGGAGGAATCCCGATACCCGCCTGCAGAATCAAATCGTCAATTGCGTTGTGGAGAGACGGTTCGGCTGCGAGGCAAGGCGCCGCGACACCGACCGTCAGCACGAGCAGACCAGCAAGCAGATTCAGAGGCCTCATGAGCAGCTCCGGCCGACATCCGGCTGAGCCGGTCTGGTGCGAGGAAATTGCAGACTGTGCGACAGTCCCGCGCGCCTATTTCAACTCAGTTGGCACTGCGGAAGCAATGCAACCGTCGGATTCCGTGCGGAAACGTGTCAAGGCGAGGGTTGCACAAAAAAAAGCTGCGGGCCGTTCGGCACCGCAGCTTTCATCATTCGCAAATAAGCCAGAGCAGGATTACTCAGCGGCTTTTTCTTCAGCAGCTGGCTTCTCTTCAGCAGCCGGCTTTTCTTCAGCAGCCGGCGTTTCTTCAGCAGCTGGCTTTTCTTCAGCAGCCGGCGTTTCTTCAGCAGCTGGCTTCTCTTCTTCACCATCAGCGGGCTTTTCTTCTTCACCTTCACCCATCATTGGTGTCGACATCGTGGCCGGATCCACGTCCGGCAATGGAGCGGCTTCATCAGTAGCGGTATCGCCACCACCACAGCCAATTACAGCAAACGTCATCAGCATCGCGCTCAGCATCGTCAGAAAGGATTTCATCAGAAACTCCTAATCACAGTTGTACAACCCGGCTGCGAGTGGCTCTCCATGGAGCCGCAATCGTCCTCCCGCGTCCGGCAGGGTGAAGATACCGATTGCCCCCTGGAAATTCCCCTCAGCAAGAAAAATCCTGCGATTTGCGAAAAATCCCGTCGACACAGAGATTCTTAATCAAGATCGTCTGAACGTTTGCCTACAAAAAAAAAGCCGCGATGTCCGGTGACACCGCAGCTTACGTCGTTCAACACCGAGCCAGAGCCAGCTTACTCTGCGGCTTTTTCTTCAGCGGGCTTTTCCTCGCCACCTTCAGCTGGCTTTGCTTCTCCGCCTTCAGCGGGTTTTTCCTCGCCACCTTCTGCTTCGTGGGCACCGCCCGGCGCCATCGCTTCGTGATCGGCATCTGCTGTCGGAGTGTCATCCGGAGCGTCATCTGTTCCGCCACCGCAGCCGATTACTGCAAAAGTCATCAGCATGGCACTCAGCATCGTCAGGAAAGTCTTCATTCCAAAAACCTCAATCCAATAATTGTAAAATTGTAAAACCTTGTGCGAGGGGCCCTTTCAGCAGGGCCTCAGCGTTCACGCGTCAAGTGGGAGCAAGGTACCGCTTCCAGCCTTATTATTCCCGCAATCGAACGGAATTCTCTGGAAAGCGACGTGTCGACGACCGTACTGCTTTCGCTCTTCAAGTTTGACTCGGCGTATCCCGTTTCCGGACCAGCAGTTCCGACGCAGGATCGGGATCGTTGACGAAAGAAAACGTGCCTGATGAGGTCGCGACAAGGACGTCAGCATTTGTCCGAATTTCTCCCACTGCGACCGCAGTCGTCCTTCCTGAGTGCCGTACGTTACCCAGAATTCGCAGTTTCTCCCCGTTCCACGCAGGTCGAATGAAGTTGACGTTCAGCTGAGCCGTCACGGGAAAGCAGCCTTTGGGAACTTTCGTGGAAACCGCCACGCCCATGGCCGTGTCGAGTAGAGACGCGATGACTCCGCCATGAGCGATCCCGCGTGTCCTCAGATGAGATTCCGCGACCGTCAGTTCGAGGACCGCGTGCCCCTCACTCCGCTCGGCCAGCGAGACCCCCAGCTGAGCCAGAAACGGCGAGGCTCGCTCGGCATCGGTCGGAATCTCTTCAGTGCGAGTCATCTCGGGTTCGGGCATCAGTCAGTTCCTCAGATTTGGTGTCGCGATTAAGCTCTCCGACTTCTACCTCAAACGACCCCGCAAGGCACCACGATGAGCCTGTTTCGTCCTGCAATTGACCGAATCGAGGGCTACCTGCCGGGCGAGCAGCCGCAGGAAACCGGCTGGATCAAGCTCAACACGAACGAGAATCCGTATCCCCCCTCGCCACGAGTCGCCGAGGCCATTGCGGCCGCTGCCGCCGGGAAGCTCAACATCTATCCCGATCCGCTGGTCACGAGATTTCGAGAGACGGCGGGAGCCCTTTTCAACGTCGATGCCGATTGGATCCTGCCCGCGAACGGCAGCGACGAGAACCTGACGATTCTGATGCGGTCCTTCGCGGACGGCGGCGACCTCGTCTCGTTCCCCTACCCGAGCTACATCCTGTACGAAACGCTGGCCGACATTCAGGGAGCGCGGCATCAACGACTGCAGCTCAACAAGGACTGGTCGTGGGACTTCGACCGAGTCCGACCGATCATCAATGAGAGCCGCCTGGTCCTGGTCCCGAATCCGAATTCTCCGTCGGGCAACGAGTGGTCGCGCGACGAGATCCTCAACCTCGTCTCACCGAACGGAGTCCTGGTCCTCGATGAAGCGTACGGCGATTTTGCCGACGAGCCGCACCGAGGGCAGATCCTGCAGTCCGACCTCGGCCGGCAGATTGTCATCACGCGGACGCTGAGCAAGTCGTACAGCCTGGCCGGCATCCGTTTCGGTTTTGCGGTGGCTCACCCGGACCTCATCAGTGGCATGAGGAAAGTCAAAGACAGCTACAACTGCAACACGCTGTCCATTGCCGCTGCCACCGCGGCGATTCAGGACCAGGACTGGATGCGGAAGAACACTCGAAAAATCCGGGCGACTCGCGCGAGGCTGACGGCCGAACTGCGGTCACTCGGGTTCGAAGCGGTCGAGAGCCAGGCCAACTTCGTCTGGTCGACTCACCCGGAACGATCTCATCAGGAGATTTACCAGACACTGAAGTCGCGAAAGATTCTTGTCCGGTTCATGAAGTTCCCGGATGCACTCGACGGGGAAGAGATCACCGGGTTGCGAATCACGGTCGGCACGGACGAGGAAACCAACCGGTTTCTTGCCGAACTGACAAGCATCGTCAAATAGCCGGAGCTGCGAATGGACAGCCTCACCAAAGAGCACCGCAGCTGGAACATGTCACGGATCCGCGGGGCAAACACGAAGCCCGAGGTTCGTGTGCGGTCCGTTCTGCACCGCATGGGCTACCGCTTCCGGCTGCACCGCAAAGACTTGCCCGGCAAACCGGACATCGTGCTGCCCAGGTACGAAACGGTCGTTTTCGTGCATGGCTGTTTCTGGCACCGGCATCCCGAGTGCCAGTTTGCGTACACTCCGAAATCCCGCGTCGCGTTCTGGAAGAACAAATTCCAGCGCAACGTCGAGCGACACGCGGAAGTCGAACAGCAGCTCACGGCACTCGGGTGGCGAGTCCTCGTCGTCTGGGAATGTGAAACGAAAGACGAAGACAAACTCCGGGAGTTGCTGGAAAACGTTCTTTAGGATGATCCCTTCATGCCAAACCTCCCCCGCAGCCTCGAACTCGCTTCCCGGGAAGACACGCGACTCCTGATCGTCGATATGCAGGAGAAATTCGTCCCGGTGATCGACGAAATCGAGGACGTCATCGAGAACTGCGTCAAGCTGATGAGCGGCGCAAAGATTCTTGGCATCCCGATCTCTGCCACCGAGCAATACCCGAAAGGGCTCGGCTCCACGATCCCTGCAATCGCTGCGCATCTCGAAGGCAAAATTCCAGAGAAGCTCGACTTCAGCTGCCTCAACGCGCTCGACTGGGCTGAGTCCGGTCACGAACCCGACGGTCGCTCGCGAGTCATCGTGGCCGGCATCGAGACTCACGTCTGCATCCTGCAGACGGCCCTCGACCTGCTGGCCTACGGCTTTCGCGTTTACATCCCGGCCGACGCCGTGAGCAGCCGCCGATCGTTCGATTACGAAGTCGCGCTGCAGCGCATGGCCGAATCCGGAGCCGTCATCACGACGACTGAGTCGATTCTTTTCGAGCTTTGCCAGACCGCCGCCGCGCCAGAGTTCAAAGAAATCAGCCGGCTCGTTAAATAGGCTTGTGCTCATCTTGACGCAGAGGCGCGAAGTCGCAGAAGCACGAAGTCGCAGAGGACGCGCAAAGATTCGGTCGTTCGTTCTTGCGCATCCTCTGCGTCTGAGCGACTTTTGCGTCAGAGTCTGCCAGGCAAGAACACTCAGAATGAAAGCCCCTCATGACCTGCAACGTTTACGGAATTGGAAACGCCCTCGTCGATATTCAGGCGCAGGTCAGCGACGAGATTCTTGAGAAACTGGATTTTTCAAAAGGCTTCATGACGCTGATCGATGAGGCGACTCAGCAGCGTGTCCTCGCGGCGCTGGATGGGATTCCGCTGAGCCGGGGTGCCGGCGGCTCGGCCGCAAATACGGTGATCGGCGTCGCTCAGTTTGGCGGCACAGGCGCGTTCGCCGGCAAGGTCGCAGACGATGAGGTGGGCAACTTCTTCCTGCAGGACATGCGGGATCTCGGCGTGGCGATCGAGGTGCCGCCGGCCAGCGAAGGTCAGTCAGGAACCTGCGTCGTCCTGATCACCGACGACGCGCAGCGAACGATGCTGACGACCGTGGCAGTGTCCGGAACGCTTTCGCCGGACGACATTGACGAGGAAGAAATCCGCAAGGCCGAGTACATCTACATCGAGGGCTACCTCTTCGCCGGTGAGTCCACCAAAGCGGCAGCCCTCAAGTCGATTGAGTACGCCGTGCGGCACGGAGTCAAAGTCGCGCTGACAGTGTCAGACCCCTTCGTGGTCAACATGTGTCGCGACGAGATTCTTGAACTGATCGACGGGCCAGTCGACCTGCTGTTCTGCAACCTCGAAGAAGCGCGAGCCTTAACGCAGCTTCACGATCCGGCGGACTGTGCGAAGTTTATTCACGATCGCGCCGCGGCCGTCGCGCTGACTCTCGGCCCGGACGGGTCGATCCTGATGGAAGGAAATCGGCTGATCCCGATCGAAGGCGTTTCGGTCGAGGCGGTCGACACAACCGGAGCGGGAGACATGTACGCGGCCGGGCTTCTGTACGGCATCACCAATGGCTTGACCTGGAAGCAGGCCGGCCACCTCGCCTCGCACGCCGCCGCGCGAGTCGTGAGCCAGGTCGGCGCTCGGCTCGCAAAGCCGTTCACTCCGGAAGAGATTCAGGAACTGCTGGGGTGACAGCAAGGTCGCGGAGCAAACCTCGCCTGTGGCGACGGGTAAAACGGCGACGACTCAGATCAAATCCAGTTTGCTGATTTTGCGGCGCGGGCCGCGGCGGCAGGATTCACACGTGCCGTAAACTTCCAGGCGGTGGCCGGTTCTCAAGAATCCCTCGGCCGAAGCGATCTTTTCGATGAGCTCCGAGATCTCGTCGTTGTGAAACTCGATCAGCTCGCCGCACTTGGCGCAAATCATGTGGTCGTGCTGAGGGTACCCGTAATCGTGCTCGTAAACTTCGCGGCCGTTGGGGCGAGCGACTTTACGGAGCAGCCCGGCCTGCTCCATCAGATCGAGCGTGCGGTAAACGGACGACCGGCTGACTCGCTTGCTGTCCGTGCGATTTCCAAGCCGGGCGACGATTTCGTCCGTATCAAAGTGCTCGTGATCGGAGAACACTTCGTCGACGATGATCTCCCGCTCACGAGTCGTCCGCAGATTCTTCGTCAGCAGAAATTCTCGAAACTTCTCGACCGGCGAGAAATCGGGATCGTGGGAAAGTTGACTGAGGTCGCTCACGCGGCGCTCCGCTGGCAGGTGGCCAGTTTCGAATTGCAGAATCTGAAAATCACCAGACAGCACGGTTTATACACAAACCAGGCCGAAGGTCACCTTCTCTGGCCGTTCGCTGCAGAAAGAACTGAGCCTCGGCCTCTCCACCAGTCAAAACGGTTCTGCGGCGCCTGCCGAATCGGGCGGCGGCTGTGAGGTGAACTCTCCGGAAAGTCCGACACGGCAGCAGGCGCCCGGAAAACCGGACGTATAGTTCGATGGCTCCTCCCGCCAGAAACAGACGGTTGTATCACTTGTGCGGGACGGGCGAGCAGAAGGCACCCTCAGGAAAACGCCATGTCCAGAAAAGACGCACTGCTTCGGCTTCACCAGCGGTTGACCTCGCGGCGAGAGACTTTGCGGGACAAGCTCAACGGCGACAAGAAACCGGCTCCGACCGACGTCGGCGATCTGTGTGATGCGGCAAGCGACGGTGCAGCGAGCGAACTGAACTCGCAACTGGCGTCGCTGGAAACCCGCGAACTGCGATTCTGCGAGCGGGCAATCCTCATGATTCGTGAGGGACGGTACGGAGTCTGCGAGCGTTGCGACACGAATATTCCGATTGCCCGGCTCCAGGCGTTGCCCTTCAGCGTTCTTTGTGTGACCTGTCAGCGGGATGACGAAGAAATCGGCCGTTCCGGCGGCGGTGAAGTCGACTGGAGCGGCGCCTGCGAATACGAAGGCCGTTTTGAAAGCGACCGGGAACTGACCATCGACGATTTAAACATCGATCGTTGAACGTGAATCAACTGTTGACCGCGGCAGACAACTGCTCCGGGAGGGATCAGTCATGAGTACGCTTCGTTCGACCCTGACAATCGCCGCTGTACTGGGAGCCGGCATCGGCTTTGGTGCCGGCATCGCATCACTCGGCACTTCGGGTGCTGCCCAGGCAGACTCCATTTCGAAAACCGAAGTGGACGCGATCTACCGCGAGCTCGATGCCGAAACCTCGTCGCTCGCCGAGACCAGCGAATTCCTCGCGAAGATCTCGAAAGTGGTGATGCCCTGCGTCGTCCACATTCAGAGCATTCGCCGAGTTGCCTCGCGAGGCCGTGTTGAGGAAACCGGGTCCGGTGTCATCATCACCAGCCCGAAGCGAAGCGGAAACTACGTCGTCACAAACCGCCACGTCATTCACGACGCGCTGCCGAAGCTCGATCAGATCGCGATTCATATTCACGATGGGCGAGTCATCAACCCGACGCGTGTCTGGGAAGATCCTTACAGCGATGTCGCGGTGATGGAAATTGACTCAACGAACGTAAATTCCGTCCGCTGGGGCGACTCGGACCAGATTGAAATCGGCAACATCGTGCTGGCCTGCGGAAGTCCGTTCGGGCTGAGCCAGTCCGTCACGATGGGCATCATCAGTGCCCGCGGCCGCAGCTCGCTCGGCATCGGTGCGAAAACCAGCGTCATCAATCAGGACTTCCTGCAGACCGACGCGGCGATCAACCCGGGCAACAGCGGCGGACCGCTCATCAATCTCAAAGGCCAGCTCATCGGGATCAACACGGCCATCGCGTCGACTCATGGCGGCAACGAGGGAATCGGATTCAGCATCCCCAGCAACCTCGTCCACCACGTCGCGGACCACCTGCTTGAATACGGTGAGGTCAAACGCGCCTACCTTGGAGTCAAACTCGATTCGGAATTCGACTTCGAAACCGCCAGAGCACTCGACCTGTTCCGCGTCTCCGGCGCCCGAGTTCTTGAGGTCTACCCGAATACTCCCGCTGCCAGGGCTCAGCTCATGTACAACGACGTCGTGCTGCAGTTCGACGGCCGGGAAGTGCGCGACGAAAGCCACCTGATCAATCTGGTCAGTCTTTCTCCAGTGGGGAAAACGGTCAGCCTGGTGGTCTGGCGCGAGGGTGCGAAGAAAACAATCACGATGGACCTGATCCCGCGTCCGGACTCGGAATAGGAAGATTCCGGAGGAAAAACGAGATTTCCAAGACCACCGTTTCCAAGGTGTCTTATTTTTCGCTGGGCTACGAATCCGGCGTGAGGTTCCGATTGACGCTGCCACAAGTGAAGCGGCGGGTTCCGAATCCTCATTTCCGAAAACAAACTGGATTGGATACCGTCCCGCCGGAACAGGGTCCCTCGGCCAGTTTGGAGTGTTGAGCCAGTGCCTATTCCGGAACGGCAACCGGATCGCCGCCGTTCCGAGTGCTCAGCCGGACCAGAACATCCCGCGACGTAGAGTTGGGAAAGAACTTCACGCTGCCGTCGGCCATCAGAAAATGAGCTCCCGTACCGGCCGAGTTGCCGAAGCCCGAAACCTGCCGGTTGAGACCGCGGCCGATCGTTCGCCAGTTGCCCGGTTCGCCCCAGGCCGGCAGTGCCCGAGTGATCTCGCCCGCCAGCATGGTCTGCGAGGCTCCGTCGGTGAGCATGTCCCGCGTGATGGTCATTCCGCGGGAAAAAACACCGACGTCCACCTGACCGGCATCGGTCAGCGTCTCGCCGCCGACACCGGCAAAGTGAGCTGTGGCGAGCCCTCGCAGTGTCGGCTGATGGTCGACGTTGGGAACGAGAAACGTCGGCACGATCGTGCTCATCGCGTTGAAGTTTGCGGGATCGTCGTAGGGCTTTTTCCGATCAATGCCCAGCGCGAGCTCGTTGTAGCCCATGTGTGGCAGCAGAGCCGACATCCAGCTGTGCATTGGCACGTCAACGTTTCCGTCGACAACGTACGTCGCCCTCGGAAACGCTCCGTGTTGCTCGTAGAAAACCTCGACACCCTCACCAATCGCCTTCAGGTTTTTTGTGATCGCACCGCGCAGTTGTTCCTCGCGCCAGCCATCGCCAACCGCGTTCAGTGCCAGCGGTCCGGCGAACATGCCGATCAGGCCGCACGCCAGTCCGGCACCCGCCATCAATTGCAGCCTGGCTCGATCCACAGACCGGCGGCTTTCGTTGAGCGACTGGTAACCCCAAACGAGTGCCGCGAGCCCGGCGACGGACGAGGGAATCTTCGCCCAGAATTCCGGCAGCAGATTGAGGCCGGCAAACACAAACGCAGCCACGCCGAAGCCAAGAGCCAGCACGGCCGTTTGGGCTCCCGGAATGACGACGGGCCCGTCCGGCAATGGAACCTCGATGGCTGATCCAGCGAGAGATGTGGCCGCGACCGACTCGGCGTCGTCTTCGTCGTACTCATCGACTTCCCAGCCGTCTTCTTCTTCCTGGTCGTCACTGAGAAGGTCGTCACTGAGAAGGTCGTCTTCGGAATCATCCCGACTCGTGTTGAGTCCATTCGGTTCGGAACTCGAGCGTGTGTCTCTCGGCGGTCGAGATTCGCCCGCCGAAGTCGGGACTTCTCCATCGGATCCGCGGCGCACTTCGAAATCGCCATCGCCGTCCAGCAGTTCTTCGAGACTCGCTCCTTCATCGTCCGCCGTTTCGCGGACCTCATCCGCGTTGTTCGGGGATGATTCGACCGGCGATATTGTCTGCGGCCCCTGTCCCATCATCGCCCACAAACCGCGTGGACGTTCTTCCTGAGAGTTCTCCGGCGAGGACTCGGTTTCACGGAATTCAATGTCGACTTGTTCCGACGCGTCGGCATCGGAATCGCCTTCCGTTGAAACATCGCTTGCAGGCTCGACAACATTCCATTTCGACTTTGCCGCAGGAGTTGCCGTCTTCACTGAGGGGGTTTCGTTTTTCGATTCGACCGTGTCCGCTGGCTCACCACCACTTTGCATGACGGCCCACAGACTGCGGCCTTTGCCTCCCGTGCGTGACTCCCGTTTCGCAGCTCGCGGCACGGATTCTCCGCATTCCGGGCACGGAATCTCTTCGTCGGATCCCGCCTCGTCGGGCAGAGAGAACGTGTGCCCGTTCCCGCAAGTCAGCTTGTCTGGCAACGTGCTCATCGGCTCTCGGGAAGTGGTGGAGCGGCTTTGAATTCTGCCGGCCTGACCGGAACTCGAAACGGACTTGGTGCAGGGTAAATCTCGCCGGGCTCCGATGCCCGGTCTGGCCTCAACCGCTTCGTGATGACGACCAGGACATCCGACTTGTAAATCGAACGGTAGAACGGCGCGACGGGCAAGCCGTCCGCCGAGACCAGAACGGTTCGCGCTGTTTTCAGAAGAACGCCAAAGTCTGACTCGGAAATTTTCTGCCCGGCAAGATCGAACAGAAAAAATGACTCCGGCTTCAGCTTCCTGCAGAACATCTCGTTGACGGGGAGCCGTCGTGTCCGCGTTTCTGAGCGAAACGTCGTGACCGCCCACCCGTCGACGATCTGAATGATCGGAATTTTCGCCGTGTATTCTTCCTCGACATAGCGTCGCTGCCGTTCCACCAGGATCAGCGTCCCGTCTTCGAATGTGGCAAGCCCGACCGTCGGAGGCAGCTCGGCGGGGAATTTGTCGGTTGCGAATTTGTCGGCGGCGAACCCGGCCTGGCCGACAGCCAGAACCAGCGTTGCCACAGCAAGTGCGATTCGCTTTTGCATCTTGATTCTCCAGCGATGCGGTTACTCGCCCCGCAGGTCGTAGCAGATCAGGCGCGGGCCGGCGCCCGTCAGGATGTCCCGCGTGTTCTGTGTGACATAAAGGAGACCCTGGCTGAGGACCGGCGGAGCCCACGTTTCCCGCGAGCCGAACAGCCAGGTTCGATCAATTTCTTTGTAGCCCTTCGGAGTCAGGTCGAGCCATAACAGATGCCCGAGCTCGCAGATCGCCAGGTAATTCCCGTCGACGGCGAGCAGACTGCCTCTCAGCGTGCTGACTGTGATCTTCTGCGTCTCCCCGTTGAAGGCGATCTCCTCTTCCCATTCGGGAGTCTCCCGCCAGACAACCTTACCGGCCTTCGCATCGACGCAGACAATCGACGCGTCCGGCTCATTTCGCCCGTCGAACGCGTAGAGGTATCCGTCTTTGTAAATCGGCGTGTTCCAGTGAAGGCCGAGCTGATCTTCGTCCGTGTTGTGCTCGCGGTCGACCATCGTCCAGGCGGTCTCGAACGTGAAGTCCGGCTTGAGATTCAGCAGAGCGCTGCCCGTCTTGTACGTCGCCGAAATGAAAACACTGTTCCCGATGACCGTCGGGCAGGACGCATTAACGGATTCGTACTTCTTACTTCGCCAGGGAAACTCGAAATCGATCTTCCCGTTTTTCGGGTCGAGGCTGATCAGCCCGCCGGTCGGCGGATCGCTCTCCCCACCGGCGAAGATGAAGACTCGTTCTTTGCCGTGTACGACAGCCGGCACTGGCGAGGCGTAGCTCGGCCCCCAGCGTTTACCAGATGCCCACACGAGCTTCCCATCGATCTTGTTAATTGCGATGACGTTCGGTCCGCCGACCGCACCGAGGTTGATGATCAGGTTCTGTCCGTGAAGCAGCGGCGAGGCGACCGTCCCGAAGAAGTCCTGCCTCACGCCGAATTCTTTGTTGACGTTCCGCTCCCAGATGACGCGGCCGGTGGTCAGTTCCAGGCAGTGTAGTTCGCCCTTCGCGCCCAGCGTGTAAACCCGGTCGCCATCGATGACCGGGCTGGCCCGCGGGCCGTTGCTGTAACCCAGCCGGTCCGAATAGTCCGTCGAGTATTTGAACTGCCAGTACAGCTTGCCGGTCTGCGGATGGAGGCACTCAATCACGACCTCGTTGCGAAGCCGGTGCGGGTAAACGAGGTACTCGCCCCGAATCGACGGCGATGAGTAACCGTTGCCGCGGCTCAGTTCCCAGACCTTCTTCGGACCGCCTTTCGGAAATTTCTTCAGCAGCTTCGTTTCGGTCGAGTGGCTGTCGTGAGTCGGTCCCATGAACCACGTCCACTCGTGAGTGACGGCCCCTTTCGGCAGTGGTTTCGGCGCGGCAAAGAAGGTGACCTGAGGATGCTCCTTCGCGTCCGGCGCCGCCATCTCAGCCAGTGTGTTGACCTTCGGCGGAGCTGGATCCTTCGCTGCCTGCCCGAAGACAAACGAACTCGAAAGTCCAACAGCGATCGCAACAAAAATGGCAGGCCGCATGAGCGTCTCCTGAGGTTGACTTTTCGATATTCGGGGTTAGCTGTCCGTTGAAAAACGGAAGTGGCACAACCTTCCAGGCCGTGCTTCATTCAGAATTTCGCATGGGCATTTTGCCAATACTGTTCGGCACGGCCTCTGCGTCGGTCGTTTAACGTTGAGCCGCAGGCGAGAACTTCGGTGGCGGAGCTCGCGATGAACCACCGCGACTTCGCCGCACCCTCGGATTTGTTTCCACAGCGCCGCGATGCTCCAATTCTCGCCTGCGGCTCAACGTTAAACGACTCTGTGTCATAAAAACGGCGTATCGCATCGTCAGGCAGGAACCGTGCCCAACACGATTGGCAGGATGCCCATGCCGCTTTTTCAACAGGCTGCCAGCGGGGAAAATCGCGGCTTGGCGACGCCAATGCAACCTCCAGTCGAGAACGCATCGGCGTTACGTTCAACCGCTTTCCGCCGTAGACCGAAATGCCACTCGTCCCGCAATCAGACCGCTTCCGCGTAGGGCCATCGCCAGGCGAAGATCGCTCCCACAATCAGAGCATAGGCGATCGCATCGATGAGGTGCCCTTTGATCCGGCTGTGATACCAGATCGAACCGGGAACGACCGCGACGAAATACGTCAGCAGAGAAGCTGTCGCGAAAAATCGAAAGACGAGCAGCGGGGCCGCCTGATCGGTGATCCCCATCGTCGCCAGGTAAGCAATGCTGAAAACGCTCAGCAGCCACACGACAAACGTCTTCGCCATGTTGCCGCCCATGCTGGCGAGCGGAAAAGTACAAAGCAAACCGCGCGGCCCATCTTCCCACTTCTTCTTGAGGTCACTGTTCTTAAAGTCCTCGGGGTTGCCACAGTACGGAAACGTGTAGTTGCCGTCCGCGACGCCGAGTCCTCTGACAAATTCGATGACCTCATCTTCTTTGTCGAGCTTCTGAAGGTCCGGCCGGTGATGAGGCAGCATCGTCCAGCACATTGAGCTGACGATAAAGATTGCGACCGACGAAAGAAGAATCGGCAGCCAGAGATCAACGAGTTCCACCATGATGCTTCTCCTGGTTGGTAAGTTCACTTTCACGTTGTCATTTCTTGAGTCGGAATTGTCATTAGTCATTTTTTGATCTGGTGTGACTCTCGAAGTACTTCTTCGAGCCCTGCCGGCATAACAATTACAAATGACTATTGAAAAATAACTACTGACAAATCATCCGGTGAGCGAGTTGCCAACGCCCTCCCGAAGCTACTTCGCCTCCTCCGTCGTCGCAGCCTCGCCCTTGCCAACCGACTTCGAAACGCGGTACTCCATCCATTCTTCGGCCGTCCACTTTGCTCCCTCTTCACCACGCAACCGCTTCACGACGTGCAGAGCTCCGTCGATTCCCGCGGTCACGCCGGCCGTCGTGATGATCTTTCCCGAATCGACGAACCGTTTTCCTTCGACGACTTTGCACTTCGGCGTCTGGCGGCGCAGTGAGCTGATTCCCCAGTGATGAGTCGTCGCCTCAATGCCGTCCAGCAGACCCGCCTGGGCAAGAAGAAAAGCTCCCATGCAGACCGACATGGTGATCTTCGCGTCCGTTGCCGATCGACGAATCCAGTCGACGCCGTCTCGGCCAACGTTGCTCATTGCGCCGCCGGGAATCACGACAATGTCAATCTTCGGCGCATCCTCGTACGAGTGGGACGGCGTGACCGTAATGCCGCCCATTGTCTTCAGTGGTTTCTTCGACGCGGCGATTGTGTGAACCTCGAACCAGTCGCCATGCCCGGCGACGATGAAGACCTCGGCCGGCCCGGCGAAGTCGAGCAGCTCGACGCCCTCAAACAAAAGCACGCCGACCTGCAGAGGTCGTTCCGGAACCGGCTCGTCCGCGGCGAAGCACGAGGACGCAGCAAGAATCGTCAGCAACGCGGCGAGCAATCTGACATTCATTAAGAACACTCCGAAAAAGTTCCGTTGCCGTTTCGCCTCAAAACGTCCATTTCTTCAGCCATTGTGACACCGCCCGTCGCCAGCCGCGACCGTGCCGCCAGTTTGAGTTCAGCGTCGGCGGTTGCCAGGATAATGCAGGTCAGCCCGTCCGTGTTGAGCCTCTCTTCGGCATCGACTGACGAAACACGACCCGGCATCCCTCCCGCTCACCGACAGTCAGACCTCATGATCGACCTGAGAGAATTCATCCGCGACATTCCTGACTTCCCGAAACCGGGCATCATGTTTCGCGATATCACGCCCATGCTGTCCAACCCGAAAGTGTTTGGCGAAGTCATTCGCCGGTTCGCTGAGAAGTACCGCGACGCGGGCATCACGTCGATTCTGGCCGCCGAGGCACGCGGCTTCATCTTTGCCGCACCGCTCGCCCTGGAACTGGGAGCTGCGTTCGTTCCCGTCCGCAAACCCGGCAAGCTGCCGTTTCAGACACAGGCTCTTGAGTACGACCTGGAATACGGAACCGACACGCTCGAGATCCACACCGACGCGGTCAAAGAAGGCGACCGGGTTCTCCTCGTCGACGACCTCCTGGCGACCGGCGGCACCATGGACGCCTGCGTCAAGCTCGCCCGGAAAGGCGGAGCTGATGTTGTCGGCTGTGCGTTCGTCATCGAGCTGACGTTTCTCAACGGTCGCGATCGGCTCAACGCGGACAGCTTCAGCCTCATCCAGTACGACGGCGAATAGTCCGAGGACCTCGACATGACCGAAATGCGAACTCTGCAGGACATTGTCAACCGGTGCGACGAAGTGATGACTCACGCCTGGATGGTCCGGACTTTCGTCAAGCACAGCGAGGAAACCGAAGACTACCCGGAACTGCTTGGCCTGATGGGCTGTGTGCGAGGCGTCTTCGACACGACACGAGCTCTGGAAACGCGGGTCGACGATCCATCCGCGTATCTGCACATGCTCCGCAAAAAAATCGGCAAGCTGAAAAAGGCCGCCGAGGAATTCGAGCGGGACGCCGCGCAGGTCTCAATTCACACCAACTGGGTGATGGCCGCGCGATCGCTGAACCTCTGCGTGAGAGATCTGGAAGTGCTTCTTGCCGAAGGCACGGATCTCACAAAGTAGGCCGAATCAAGCGGAGCGCCGCTCCGGCATCAGCGAAACCCACTGGTAGCATCCAGTGTCGCAACGTCGTCGCATCGCTCCTCGGTCCGGCCTGCGTGGTCCGGTCACTGGTCAAACCGCGCGGCCATCGGCATGCGGCGTCCGCTTCCGAAGGCTCGTGCGGAGAGCTTGATTCCCGGCGGCATCTGACGTCGTTTGAATTCGTTCCGGTTCAGCCGCGTCGCGACCCACTCGACGGTCTCACGCGGGAACTTCTGCGCGACGGTCGCGACCGACTCATCGCGCTCGATCAGCCCCTCCAGAATTCCGTCCAGCACGGGGTACTCCGGCAGTGTGTCCTGATCGAGCTGATCCGGCGCGAGTTCCGCGCTGGGTGGCTTTGTGATCGTTCCGGCCGGCAGGACTTCGCGCTGCTCGCGGACCTCGTTGATGTAGCGTGAGATGCCGTAGACGTCCCGTTTGAAGATGTCCGCCAGGACCGCAAAGCCGCCGCACATGTCTCCGTAAAGAGTGCAGTAGCCGACAGCGAGCTCGCTTTTGTTGCCCGTCGCGAGAGCCATCCAGCCGCGACGATTGCTCCGCGTCATGACGATGTTGCCGCGAATTCTGGCCTGCAGATTCTGGTCAGCCAGTCCGCCTGGCTGACTGGTGAGGTCCTCGCCCACGACCGTTGTGGCCTCGAACGAGCGGTGCACTTCGTCGATCGGGATGACGTCGAAGTGGACGCCGAGATTCTCGGCGAGAGCCCGCGCATCGTCGACGCTGTGTTGACTGCTGTGCCGGCTGGGCATGGCGATCCCGTGAACGTGGTCCGGACCGACCGCCTTCGCCGCGATGTAGCAGGCCAGCGTGCTGTCGATGCCGCCGGACAGGCCGAGCACGCAGTCGGTGAAGCCGCATTTCCACACGTAGTCGCGCAGCCCGAGGATCAGTGCGTCGAGCATTTCGCCGTGAGCATTCGTCGCGGGCAACTCATCGAGCACCGGCAGCGCGGCCAGATCGAGAAACCCGAGGCTCGATTCGAAAGCCGGCAACCGGGCCGCCAGCCTGCCTCGCGCGTCGAGAACAAAGCTGCTACCGTCAAACACGAGGTCGTCATTCCCGCCGACCTGATTGACGAACACAAACGGCATCTCGAACCGCTGTGAATGGCGACGGATGATGCCCTGCCGTCGCCCGTGTTTGTGCCGCTCGAACGGACTTGCCGAGAGGTTGATCAGAATGTCGGCTCCCGCGTCGACAAGCCTCGCGACCGGATCGGCCAGGCCGGACGGCTCGCTGTGATGAGGTGTCGCCGGCTCGCCCCACCAGGCATCCTCGCAGATGTGAACGCCGAGTTGCGTGCCTCGAAACTCGATCGGCGCGACCGATGCAGCCGGCCGGAAATACCGTCGCTCGTCGAAGACGTCGTAGTTCGGCAGCAGCGTCTTGTGGATCGTCGCCGCGACTTGTCCGCCGACAAGCAGGCTCGCCGCATTGGCCACGCGACCGGCCGGCAATCCTTCGGCCGTCGGGTGACCGATGAGGACCGCGGGGCCGTCTTTCAACTCGGCCGCCAGTTCACGCACCGTCCGGTCACACGCTCGGGCGAAACCCTCTCGAAGCAGAAGATCCTTCGGCGGGTAACCACTGATGATGAGCTCTGAAGCGACCAGCAGATCGGCCGACTGTGTTTTCGCGTCGCGCGCCGCATCGGCCACGAGCCTCGCGTTGCCAGCGAGATCGCCAATCGTCGGATTCAGCTGAGCGAGAGCGAGCTTCAACGTGAGATTCTCCAGGGCCACCCGGATGGATTGCGGCCGGCAACGAACTTCCAGGGTCACCCGAAGCGCGAGTTTTGAAGTTGCGTTTTTTACGCCGAAGGCGTTGCAACCAACAGCCTGGAGTCAGCCGCGCCACGCCAGGTTGGAATGCGGGACAACAACGACCCCGAAGGGATTGCACAAACCGGCGATCGTCTTGTGGAACCCCTTTCAGGGCTGGAGCTGTCGCCACACTTTCCCTGGGGCTCCGCTGCACGCCGCGCCAGGCTGGCTTGTGGTGCCCCTTTCGGGGCTGGTCAAATTCCGGTGCCGAACACCATTGGCAGGATGCCAATCGTGTTCGGCAAGGCTCCTGCCTGACAATGTTCCTGCCTGACAATGCTCCTGCCTGACAATGCGATACGCAGTTTTTATGACACTGAGTTTTTATGACACTGAGTCGTTTAACGTTGAGCCGCCGGCGAAAATTGGGTCGTCGCGGCGGTTAATCGCGAGCTCCGCCACCGAAGTTCTCGCCTGCGGCTCAACGTTAAACGACCGACGCAGAGGCCGTGCCGAACAGTATTGGCAAAATGCCCGTGCCATTTTTTCAACAGGCCGCTACTCCTTCGTCGTGACCGCCACTGGCGCCGCCGTCTTCCGTTCTGTCTTAAGCAGAGCGAACGCGTAGATGGCCGAACACGGGACGCCGATCGCCAGTGTCGAGACGGGGTCAGCAGGAGTGAAACTCGCGATGATGGCGAGTTGTGCCGGGATGCCCCATAGCCAGACTCGGCGTCCGGCGAACATGGTCACCAGAGCACACGCAAACAAAACAATTCCGATTTCCTGAATGCTGACGCTCATACTTCGTCCTCCAGAGAAAGGAAAGCCGGCTGATCAATGCATCGTTACGTCACATCTTCTTCGTCGGGATCAAACTTCGGCGGTTCGAATTTTGGAGCGGTGACTTCCGAAGTGTCCGGCTCCTCCGAAGCGGTCGGCCGCGGGGCGGATGGTGTCGGGTTCGAGTAGGTCGACGTTGAGACTTCGTCCTCGATTCCACGAACACCCTTCTTGAACTCGACGATGCCTTTGCCAAGGCTGCGCGCGACTTCCGGCAATCGCTTGCCGAACAGCAGCAGAGCAATCGTGCCGAAGATCACAAGCTCGGGAAGGCCCGGAGAAAAACCAAATGCGAGAATAGATGTTGTCACGGATCACCTCTCAGACTGAACTGATTCCTGAATGGTCGATTGGAAATCGTTGAGCTGGCTCAACGGCCAATTCATCAACGGGCTATTTTGTCACTGTTTGTCGCGGTCGTCTGAATCGTCTTCTTCCGCCTCGCGGGTTCCTTTTTTGAACTCGGTTACGCTCGACCCGAGCGACCGCATGGCTCCGGGAAGCCGTTTGCCGAACAACAGAAGGATAATCACCAGGAAAATGATGATCTGAACCGGCCCAGGAACACCAGGCATATTGAACTCCTTTTAATCTGCTGAATCGGCAGCAATTCTAAACGGGAACACGCGGGACAAGACACCCGTGCGGTGTGGGGACGATAAAACGACGGACGATAAGACCACGACTGAAAGCCACTCAACGGGAGCATCCCGAAAGGATGAAGTAAGCGGAAGCTCAGGCGAAGCTGGCTTCTGGGACATCCGCGGAAAAGCGAGTCGCTGATGAGGCTGACTTGGGATGTCCACTCTGTTCGCCCGCGGAAAGCAGGAGGGCTGAGCGGAAGCAGGCATTTTACGCCGAGGCACCTGCTTGTCAATTGGTTACTCGGCGAGGCCACAACCTGTTCGTCGGGAATCGACACGTTTTTCAGAAAACGCAAATCACGATTGGCCCGTTCTGCAGGCAGGACTCAGGGCAGATCTGCCGGCTTTCAGTTCGCGCCGGGGAGTCCGCCACCAGCTGCTCCACCAAACTTTGCCAAAACGGCCGCGAGCTGAGGAAACACCCATTTCAGGTACGGCTGCCACTTCTGAAAGAACGCCACGGCAACGGGATCCTGGCTGGCAGCGCTCACCATGCGAGTTCCCAGAGCCACGTCTCCCAACGCGTAACGACCAATGGCGGTGCCGCCCAGGGCAACGATTCCCACGGCAACACCGCCCACCGCGACAATTCCGATGGCCACTCCACCGTACGCGATCACCCCGCAGGCCACGCCACCAAAGGCCAGGGCGAGACCGAACGAGCAACCACCCAGGCTGAACAGGCCCAGGGCAATTCCCCCGACTGCGACGATTCCCCGAGCAATTCCGCCGATCGCGACAACTCCCGTCGCGATGTCCCCACAGCAAAGATTCCCCGAGCGTGACCGCGAATCTCTCCTGAGCTCAAATCAGGTCCCGTGGCAACGTGGAACAGAGGCCATCCGGCAATCACGATTCTGGACCGGATGCGAGTGCCTTTCTGAGTGCCGCTCATCGTCTACTCCTGCTAATTCGGCCAACGAGCCGGCCGGCAACGCGAATGTGTCAATCCGATTCACGCGGAAAAACCAGCATCACTCGTCCCGCCTGTCACTGCTGGCATCTCCGAAGGCCTCTCCCACAGTGACGATCCCCGTCGCGTGACGTTTAGCTGTCACAAGTTCACTCGGCTTCGGGAAACCTGCTTGCCCCCTCCATTCCGTGGGGTAAATCCCGTTGAGGACTTTGCGCCAAGTCTGCGCATTGAGTCCCGAATTCGTCCAGTGTTTCTGGGAAGTGTCGAGTGACAGACTCTCAATCGCAGCGGCCAGCGGTCCTTCACGCTCGAGTTGTGACGGGGACCGGTGGTGGCCCCGACAAAACGATCCTCAATTCGCCCCGGTTTCTTGAGCCGCTCGGGTACGACGCGGTTTGCGTGTACCTCTATCCGCAGGACGATCCGGGATTCGAGGAACTTCGAGCCCGCGCGGCTTCGCTCAACGCCGAACTGATCGGCATTCCGGACGGTGGCCTGACGGACCTGTCCATCATGCCAAAGCTGCTCAAGCTGTGCCGCGATCGCAACGTGACGATCTGGCACGGGCACGACTACAAGACCGACGCCCTCGGCCTGCTGCTGCGGCAGCGACACGACATGAAACTCGTCTCGACCGTACACGGCTGGGGAGTCCGTTCGCGCAGGACACCATTTTATCACGCGATCGACCGGGCCGCGTTGCGTCGTCACGACCGGGTCGTCTGCGTCTCCGAGCAGCTTCGTCGAGAATGTCAGACCGCGGGCGTTCCGCTGAGCCGCCTTTGCGAAATCGAAAACGCGATCGACCTCGCCGCGTACCGCAACCTGCCGTCGCGTGAGGAAGCGTGTGCTCAACTTGGCATCCCGCACGACCGGCCGGTCATCGGCAGTGTCGGCCGGCTCTCCAATGAAAAAGCCTTCGACGTTCTGATCCGGTCGGTGGACCAACTCATCGAGTCCGGTTCCGACGCGACTTTGATCATCGCCGGAGACGGCCCCAAACGAGCCCGCCTGGAATCGCTCATCGAAGCAACCGAAAAGCCGGACCGCATTCGGCTGCTCGGCCACGTTGCCGATCCGCGAGTCGTCTTCGCGGCCCTCGACGTTTTCGCGATCAGCAGCCGATCCGAGGGACTTCCGAATGTCCTGCTGGAGGCGCTGGCGTGCCGAGTCCCCGTCGTAGCGACCATGGTCGGAGGCATCCCGCGCGTCGTCTCGGACGAGCACGATGCGCTGCTGGTCTCACCGGACGACGCTGACGGTCTGACGCTGGCCTTCACGCGAATCCTCAACAACGCAGCGCTGGCCGAGCAGCTTTCAACCAACGGCCTCGCCACAGTCGAGGCGCGGTACAGCTTCGAAACGCGAATGCAGAAAATGGTCGCCGTCTACGACGACATCCTAAACCGGAATCCCGTCCCTTCTCCCCTTTGGGGGGGGAGAAGGTGGCCGAAGGCCGGATGAGGGGGAGACTGCACCTGCGAAGGGTGGCACAGGCTCGGCCCTCTCGCTCGCGCTTCGAGCTACAGTGCGCGAAACCAAAACCACGACCACAGTTCAGGTCGAGCTCACTGCCGCTCCTTCCGCCTGGACGCCATACCTCGAAGCAAAAGGCCACCCCGGTTTTTATCAGCGGGCCGAGTGGCTGCGTGTTCTTCAGACCGGGCTGCAGCACGAAACGGTTTGCCTTCAGGCTCGACAGGGAAGCGACTTGACGGGCGTGCTGCCGCTTGCGTTCGTGAAGTCAAAGCTCTTCGGGAAGTTTCTGGTCAGCCTGCCCTACCTCAATTCGTCCGGCATCGTTGCCGATTCTCCGGAAGTCGAGCGGGCACTCGTCGATCGCGCGGTCGAGTTTGCGGACGAGCTCGACGTGCGGTACCTCGAATTGCGGCACGAAAAACCGGTTGAGCACGACAAGCTGGAACTTGCCGTCACCGACAAAGTTCACATGCGGCTTGAGTTGCCCGGCACGGCCGATGAGTTGTGGGACGGCCTCAAATCCAAACTCCGCAGCCAAGTTCGGAAGCCGCTCAACGATGAGTCGCTGACCGTTCACTGGGGCAGACACGAACTGCTTGGCGAGTTCTATTCGATCTTCTGCCGGAACATGCGCGACCTGGGCACGCCGCCGTTTTCGCGAAAACTGTTCGCGTCAATTCTCGACGAGTTCCCGCACGATGCCGAGCTGTGCTGTGTGCGGCTCGACGGAAAGGCAATCGCATCCGGACTGCTCGTTCACGGACCCGGTGTGACCGAGGTGCCCAGCGCGAGTTCTCTTCGCGAGTTCAACTCGACCAGCGCGAACATGCTTCTCTACTGGACCCTGCTCAGCCGCGCGATCGAGCGAGGCCAGAGCGTTTTCGATTTCGGACGCAGCTCGAAAGGCGGCGGCACGTACCGGTTCAAGGCTCAGTGGGGTGCGAAGGAGTCGCCGGCCGTCTGGCAGCACTACGTCCGCGAAGGATCGGCGACCGACATGCGGCCGAATTCGGGCAAGTTTGATCTGATGATCCGCAGTTGGCAAAAGCTGCCGGTGTGGCTGACGCAGGTGATTGGTCCCTCGATCGTGCGGGGGATTCCATGAAGTCCGTCAAAGACCTCGTCAAACATTCGTCGATTTACGGCATCGGCCAGATCGTCAGCCGGTTCGCATCCGTGCTTCTGCTGCCGCTTTACACGCGGTGCCTGAGTACCAGCGATTACGGCTGCGTCGCGATTCTCGATCTGACGGCGGGCATCCTGGCGATCCTGATCGGCGGCGGCGTCGCTCAGGCGGTCGTGCGTTTTCACTTCGAGGATCAAACCGAAAACGCCGAGCGACGTGCCTGGTGGACCGGGTTCTCGTGGGTCGTCGTGTGCGCATCGCTGATTGTCACGCCGATGATCCTGTGCCGCGGTCTGCTCGCCGAGCTGACGCTCGACCCGAGTGTCGGGGACGGAGCGTTTTTCTACCTGCTCGCCGTCTCGACGTTGTGGTGCAACACGATCGCCTCGCTGGTCGAAACCTGGCTGCGAGTTCGAAAGTGGTCCGGCGTTTTTGTCGTGGTCTCGTTCGGACGATTACTGCTGAACATCGGCCTCAACGTGTGGTTCCTGGTCGGGCTGGACATGGGGGTCGAGGGGTTGCTGATCGGCAATCTGATCGCGGCCGCTTTGAATATGCTCGTTCTGGTGAGCATTTTTGCGAAGACGCTTCGCGGGTTCCTGTTTGACTCGGCACTGCTGCGGCGGCAGCTGGGATTCGGCTCGCCACTGATCGTCACCGCGCTGCTGTCTCTACTGATGCACGAGGCCGATCGGTACTTCCTGAAGCACTATGCCGGACTGTCTGAGGTCGGTGTTTATTCGCTGGCCTATAAGATCGGCCAGGCCGTCAACATGCTGTTCCTCATTCCGTTTTCGGCGATCTGGAATGTCGTGATGTATGAGATGGCGGATGAGCCCGAGCCGCAGAAAAACTACGCGCGTGTTTACGAGTACTTCACCTATGCCCTGTTGATTTTGACGCTGGCCGCATCGTTGTTCGCGTACCCGCTGCTGCCGCTGCTGACTCCCGGCGAGTACAGCCAGGCCGTTGACCTGATTCCGATCATCCTGCTGGCCTACATGCTGTACGCCATGCACCAGCAGTTCAGCGTGCCGGCACTGCTGGCGAAGCGGACGGCCGCTTTGATTCCGGTGTCGATCGCCGGCGTCGTCGTGAACGTGGTGCTCAACCTGCTCCTTGTACCGCGATTCGGTGCCGCCGGAGCCGCCTGGTCGAGCGTCGCCACGTACGGCACCTTCTCATTCGTTGGTCTGTACCGCTACCGCTCATTCGATCGCTACCCCTATCCGTTCGCCCGTCTGCTGGGAGTCAGCATCGGCGTCGCGATGACTTATCTCGTGGTGAGATTCCTGGTTCTGCCTGGTCTGTCGCTGCCGACGCAGCTTCTTGTTGCCGGGCTGGCAACAACCGCGTGGTGCGGAATTCTGTTGAAACCGGTCATGAATCCCATTCTGGAAATCGTCGCGGACAAACTCGGAGGTCAGCTTGGCGAGCGGATACGTCGACGGATCCGACGCACAAAAACGGAGCCCGCGGCGGCAACATAGGAAAGGTCCGAAGCAAATTCGCAAGAGTCACCCGAATCGCGAGCAACTCGAGAAAACTCTTCCAGCAACAACTCAAACGACATTCAACAATGAAAACGCTTCTGCTGAGTGAAATCTTTCCGCCGGAAAATGGTGGCAGTGGCCGCTGGCTGTGGGAGGTCTACAGCCGTCTGCCAGCCGATCGTTTTGTGATCGCGGCTGGCCAGCACGCGGCGGCGGCCGAGTTCGACGCGACTCACAATCTGGATGTGCGACGCCTCCCGCTGGCGATGGACACCTGGGGCATTCGCAGCTGGCATGCGCTGCGGTCGTGCTGGGGACTGTTCCAACAGCTGCGCCGGATTGTCCGGCAGGAAAACGTCACGGCGATCCACTGCGGTCGCTGCCTCCCCGAAGGCTGGCTGGCGTACCTCATGAAGAGGCTCATGAAAATCCCTTACGTCTGCTACATCCACGGCGAGGATGTCACGTCGGCCGCCACCAGTCGCGAGCTGTCCTGGATGGTCCGTCGAATTCTCGCACAATCGGAAACCCTCATCGCCAACAGCGAAAACACAGCTCGAATACTCACCGAAAACTGGCGGGTGCCGGCAAGCCAGGTGCAGGTTCTGCATCCGGGCGTCGACACATCGCGATTCGCGCCGGCGGCTCGCGACGAGGCGGCACGCAGGCAGATCGGCTGGAGCAACCGCACAGTCGTGCTCACCGTGGGCCGTCTGCAGAAACGTAAAGGGCACGACATGATGATTCGTGCTCTCCCCGAAATCGTCGAGGCCCTGCCGGACGTACTGTTCGCGATTATCGGTGACGGTGCCGAGCGGAAGTCGCTCGAACAGCTCGCCCGGGAGAATCACGTTGAGGGTCACGTGCAGTTTCTGGGTGAGGTCTCGGACGACGACATGATCCGCTGCTACCAGCAGTGCGACCTGTTCGCTCTGCCGAACCGCCAGGTCGGAGAGGACATCGAAGGTTTCGGAATGGTGCTGCTCGAAGCGCAGGCCTGCGGCCGACCGGTCCTTGCCGGTGCGTCAGGAGGCACGCGGGAAACAATGATCCCCGGCGAAACCGGCATCGTCACGCCGTGCGACACCCCCGAACAGGTAGCCGAAGCGGTCACGCGACTGCTGCTCGCCCCGGACGAGTTGCAGAAAATGGGACAGGCCGCCCGACCATGGGCCGTCAACAATTTCGACTGGACCGCGCTGACCAGGCAGGCCGCCCGCCTGTTCGACATTGACGTGCCAGAGCTCACCCCAGAAAAGCAAGGAGTCCTGGCATGAATACCGTAGGTCAGCCTGTGCCTGACGAAGTCAAACCGGATCGCGACGCCAAATCGATCCTTCGCGCAGAAGCCTTACGCCGTCAGGCAGAGCCGGACCTACGGACCCCGGAAGGTCGGGTGCTGACGTCGCTCACTCTGTCGAGCGAAGACACACAACAGCGTGTCGCTGTGACATTCGGCCTGGACTTTCCGCGCGGCCTGGTCAAAGACGCGGCCCGGTTCTGTCTCGTCGATCCGTCCGGCCAGTCGGTGCCGCTTCAGGTCACACCGCTGTCTCGCTGGTCCGACACCAGCCTTCGCTGGGGCCTGCTGGACTTTGTCGCACCGGAAGCCGAAGTCGGCAGAACGCAGTGGCCCGTCCTGCTGCTCGACGAAGCCACTTCGCCCTCGCCACCTGGCCTGGAGTTCTCAGGCGAAGACCTGTCGCTGTCATTGGAAAATGGCCGCCTGACATTCAGACGCGGCGACGCGGCGGCGGCCATTCGATTTGTACTGACGACAAAAGACGGAAGACTTGTCACTGCGAAACTCGGCCGATCGATCTCCGAAACGGAAGGCCCGGTTCGCTGGACGCGGACTATTGAGGGCACGTTTCCCGGCTGCTCCGGGATCCGGTTTCTCGCCCGAATCAGCACCTTCCGCGGGACGGGGCGAGTCAAACTCGACGTGAGACTTCGCAACTCAAACCGAGCCCGACATAGCGGCGGACTCTGGGACCTGGGCGACGCCGGCTCGTTCTCATTTCAATCGTTCGAGGCGATCGTCGACTCCGGCGGCGACAACACGGACTCGTCGCTCGCCTTCCAGATTGAAGCCGATTCCGAATGGACGACGGCTGACTCGGTGAAGATTTACCAGGATTCCAGCGGTCGCGAAAACTGGCAGAGCCGAACCCACGTCAACGCGGAAGGCCGGGTGCCGTGCCGTTTTCGAGGTTACCAGGCCGAGTGGGCCGGTGGGTCGTCGCGCGGCGACCACGCGAATCCAACCGTCCGGCTGATCAAAGAAACCTCGTCGCTGACAGTTGCTTTGCCGGAGTTCTGGCAGCAGTTTCCGAAGTCGATCGAGGCGGACTCCACTTCAATCCGACTCGGCCTGTTCCCAGCGGACTGGGACGACCTCTTCGAGCTCCAGGGCGGCGAACAGAAAACGCACGCAATCTCCTTGTGGCTTGGCAACGTCCCTTCTCCCCGGAAGGGGGAGGATACGAACTTGCCGCCTTCGGACGTGCGAGTCAGCGTGCCTCCGGACTGGCACGAGCAGACAAAAGCACTTCCGTATTTCTGTCCGGCTTCGGTCGATCCTCATGGCGAGGTCCGATCGCTTGGTGACGCTGCGATCGCTGGCGAAAACTCGCTGCTCGCGCGGCGGGATGTCATCGACGAATTCGGCTGGCGGAATTTCGGCGAGGTCTGGGCCGATCATGAGCAGCAGTATTTCCCGGCCGAGACGCCGATCATCTCCCACTACAACAACCAGTTTGACATGGTCTACGCCGGGCTGCTGCAGTTTGCCCGGACTGGAGACACGCGGTGGGTCGACCTGTTTGACCCGCTCGCCCGCCACGTGATCGACATCGACATTTACCACACCAAGCAGGATCGAGGCTGCTACAACGGCGGCCTGTTCTGGCACACCGATCACTACACCGACGCGGGAACGTGCTCGCACCGAACGTACTCGGCGGCGAATGCGAAGCCCGGCCGGCCGTACGGCGGCGGCCCCAGCGACGAGCACAACTACACAACCGGCCTGCTGTTTTACTACTGGCAGACCGGGAACCGCGACGCGCGGGACGCGGTGCTGTCGCTGGCCGAATGGGTCATCAATGCGGACGAAGGATCGCAGACGATTTTTGGATTGATCGATGACGGACCGACCGGTGCCGCTTCGGCCACGGCGTCTGCCGACTTCCACGGGCCGGGGCGAGGCGCGGGCAATTCGCTCAACGCGCTGCTCGATGGCTGGCTGATCAGTGGCGAGCGACGGTTTCTCGAATTTGCCGAGTCGCTCATCCGTCGGGTCATCCATCCGGAAACGAACATCGAGTCGCTCGACCTGGGCAACGTCGAAGCGCGGTGGTCGTACACCGTTTTTCTTTCGTCGCTCGCAAAGTACCTCGACGTGAAGTCCGAGGCTGGCGAGTTCGACGCCGAGTACGAATACGCCGCGGCCAGCCTGGCTCACTTTGGGAAATGGATGCTCACCAACGAGCGGCCGTTTTTCGACACACCTGACAAGCTGGAGTTTCCCACCGAAACATGGGCAGCGCAGGAGCTTCGCAAAGCCAACGTGCTGCGACTGGCGGCGAAGTTCTGTGACGAGCCCGAGCGAACCCGCATGCTTGCCTTTGGCGAAGAGCTTGCTGATCGAGCGTGGCGCGACCTGGCTGGCTTCGAGACAAAACACGTCGCACGGTCGCTCGTCCTGAGTCTGACCGAGGGAGCTCGCGACTGCTGGCTGCGAACTCGCGACGAAACCGAACTCGCGGCGAAACGGCCAGGTCAGGGGAAGTTTGAATTCGGCACGCCGACCGAATTCGTCCCACAGAAGGACCGCGTGCGGGCTCAACTGAAATCACCGGCGGGCCTCGCTCGAGCCCTGGTCAAAGCGGCGTCCCCCTGGCGGTGGCCTGGTTTCATTCGGAATTTAATGAGGCATCTTTGACGGACGCCGGGAAAGGGCTGCCAACGAATTTCACAAATTGGACGAATGACAATTTCCATTCGTGACATTAGTCCGATTCGCTGGCAAAACAACTCCTGCGACACGTTGCGAAAACAAAACTATGAAAACTCTCCTCAAACAACTCGCCTTTGGTCTTGCGACGGCATTCGTGCTGCCGGCGGTGCTGGGTTACCGGTTCGGGGCACTCTTCGTCGGCGCGGACCGAGCGTTCCCCGGCTGGTCGCAGGCCTTCAGCCTGATCCCCGGCCTCACTGGCGAGTATCTGCGTCGCGCGTTTTATCGGCTCACGCTGGCTCACTGCGGCGACGGCGCGTGCCTCACGTTCGGGACGATCTTTTCTCACTCAACGGCGAGTGTTGGCCGCAATGTTTATGTCGGAGCGAATTGTTCTCTGGGCGGAGTCACGATCGAGGACGACGTTCTGATCGCGTCCAACGTCTCGATCATGAACGGTTCGGAGCAGCACGGAATCGAGCGGCTCGACATTCCCATTCGCGATCAGCCGGGCGTGTTTCGCGATGTGACGATCGGCGCGGGATCGTGGATCGGCGAGCGGTCCGTGATTTCGGCCAACATTGGAAAAGGGTGCGTCATCGGAGCGGGCTCGGTCGTGACCAGGCCGATTCCGGATTACGCGATTGCCGTTGGAGTGCCCGCGAAAGTAGTGCGGTTTCGTACTGACGATCAACGGGACGTTTGCCGCTCCCCCTCACCCGCCCTTCGGGCACCCTCTCCCCCGGGGGAGAGGGGACGGAATCATTGCCGGTGAGTCGCGCGGCTTTCAGTGACGACAACCACGCTTCCATTTGACGAAAGAACGAACCATGTCTGACGCTCGAACCAAGTCTGACGCTCCGGTCATCTTCCTCGGTATTCCACGTTCCGGCACGACGATGCTGGGCAGACTCGCCAACCTGTACCTCGATATCGGGGCCGCGAATGAAGGACAGTTTGAGATCTTCCTCGACCGCGCGATCGCGAATGACGCGCAGCTCCAGGACGACGCGTTCTTTGATCGGATTCTCAATGAGCTTGTTGAGGACGAGTACTTTTCGCTTGTCTTCCTCAACCGAGTGCCGAAGGCCGAACTGCGAAGCCGCATCGAGAAACAAATCGAAACGCGGACGGTCAACGGACTCGGCCTCGCCGTGCTGAAGATGACGGCCGAGCACATGAACCTGCCGCGGCTCGGGCACGAGGACCCGCAGTTGATCGACCATCTGCCGTCGCTGCTGCGAGTTTTTCCTGACTGCCGCATCGTGCACATCATCCGCGACCCGCGCGACGTGGCACTGTCGATCCTGAAGTTTCCGTGGGGAGCAAACAATGTCACCGTCGCCGCCGACCACTGGGGCCGGCGCGTCGGCGAGCTCCGGCGACTCGGCAGCCAGCTCGGCGCGAAGCGGTATTTTGAGCTCACCTACGAGCAACTGCTGGCTGAGCCGCGTCGGACGATGGGCTGCCTCATGACGTTTGCCACGGGGAAGATCGATGCGGAACGGCTTGACCAGTACGTCGCGGAGACGGAAACCAATCCTCGACGAAACAACTCGCGAAAATGGGCGACTGCGTTTTCGAAACGCGACCTCGAACGGATCGAGGGATGCGCGGCGGAGCAGATGACCGCGGTCGGGTACGAGCTGGCCACGGCCGCTCCGTCCGTCTCGCGGCTCGTGAGGAAAGCCTGGAAGCTGCGGCACCGCGTGAGTCAGGTGGCTCAAATCGCTCGCGGACAGATTCAGGCATCGGGACGGGCTCATACCGAGCTGAAACCAGCGACGTAGATTCTTCAGACGTCAGGTCAAGTCTCACACAAAGGAACGAAGGCACAAAGAACGGAATGGAAACCTTTGTGTCTTCGTGCCTTTGTGTGAGTTCTTCGGTCGGTTGCGGCGATGCCCCTTCACGAAGAACTGAGCCGCGTCGAACTGACCGCGAGCCGTCGTCGAGATCTCCGCTCCGTCGGGCAACGGGGAGAGGTGGTTCTCGATGAAGCCGTCCGGAGCACTTTTCACCAGCACGCGGTGGCCGGGCTTCAGGTGCATTTTCTTTGCGAGGGCGGATGGGCTCATGGCGGTTCCGGGAGAATTTCGGGATCGGGGCCGGCGTATTTCTTCGGAAGAGCCTCACCGGGCGAGACCAGAGTTGCGAAATTACCGTCAGCCGGTAAAAGCACAAACCACTCGCCCATTGAGTCAGAAAGATCCCCTATGCACGAAGCTGTTCGCCAGACGCGGACTCATCTGATGAGTCTGTTCAAGAAGCACGGGTTTAATCCGAGCGGAAGTCTCGGCCAGAACTTTCTGATCGACCTGAACATCATCGAGTTCATCGTCAATGAGGCCGAGCTGACAAAAGACGACGTCGTTCTGGAAGTGGGATCCGGCACCGGCGGCATGACGACGTTTATGGCGATCGTCGCGGGCGAAGTCGTTTCGGTCGAATACGACAACAAGATGTACATGCTCGCCAGACAGCAGACAGAGTACCTCGACAACGTCACGCTGCTGCACCGGGACGCGCTGAAGAACAAAAACCTGATCGCTCCGGAAGTGATCGATGAGGTAATGAGGAAAATCGCCGAGGATCCCGAGCGGCGAAGCCTCAAGCTCGTCGCGAATCTGCCGTACAACATTGCCACGCCGATTATTTCGAATCTCGTCGCGACGGACCTGCCATGGACGAAGATCGTCGCCACGATTCAGCTCGAGCTGGCCGAGCGGATGATCGCGAAGCCTGGGCAGTCGAAGTACGGAGCTCTTTCCGTCTGGCTGCAGTCTCAGTGCCGGGTGAAACTGATTAAGAGAATGCCGCCCAGCGTTTTCTGGCCGCGACCTCAGGTGGATTCGGCCGTCGTCAAACTGAGCCCGTCTCCGGACAAACGGTCTCACATCATCGACCGGGAGTTTTTTCACGACACCATCCGGCGTCTGTTCCAGCATCGGCGAAAACACGCTCGCGGCGTGCTCTGCGGGATGTTTCGAAAACAGTTATCCAAGGCGGAAGTCGATGAAGTGCTCGCCGAAGAGGGTCTTGGTGAAGGTGCGAGAGCGGAAGAGCTGGAAGTTCCCCGCCTCGTTGCGCTGTCGAATCGGCTGAAAAACGCTATTGTTCGTGCCGAGGGCAGATAACGGTCCTCACCACAATTTAAACCCAGTCCTGAAACCGGATGGCTGGGGTCGATCGAAGCAAGCCCCAGTTTCGCAGGTGGCTGCTCGCGCTCGGGCCCAGCCGTCCGGTTTCTTTTTATCGTTGACCGAGGCGCGTGGGACGGACGCCTTCGTCCGTCAGGCTTCGATGGCACTGGCCCGGACGGACGTGGGCGTCCGTCCTACCGGGGCCAGTGATGCGGAATCAGACTCAACAGGATGACCGATGGAAGATCGAATTATTGCCCGTGGCTTAACGTTTGATGATGTCCTGCTCGAGCCAGCGTTCAGCGACGTGCTGCCGTCCGAATGCGATGTCAGTTCGCGGCTGACCGAGCGAATTGGTCTTGGCGTACCGGTGCTCAGCAGTCCGATGGACACCGTCACGCAGAGCGACATGGCCATTGCCCTCGCCCAGGAAGGCGGCATCGGGATCATCCATAAGAACATGACCATCGAGCAGCAGACGCTCGAAGTCGACCGGGTCAAGCGGAGCGAAAACGGGGTCATCGCCGATCCGCTCACGCTGCGGCCGGGTGCGACCGTCGGCGAGGCCCGGCGGATCATGAAGGAGCGCAACATCGGCGGCGTGCCGATCACCGAGGAAGACGGGACTCTGCGAGGCATCCTCACCAGCCGCGATCTGCGGTTTCTGGAGGGCGAAGACACCCGGATTGAGGAGGTGATGACGAAAGGCCGCCTGGTCACCGCTCCGCCGGACACCGACCTCGTCTCCGCTCAGAAAATCCTCCTCGAGAATAAAGTGGAGAAACTATTACTGATTGACGATCTATACCGGTTACAGGGATTAATCACGATCAAGGACATCGATAAGAACCTGCAGTTTCCCTTCGCGTCCAAGGACGCTCGAGGTCGGCTGCGGGCCGGTGCTGCGATCGGAGTTGGCGATTTTGAACGTGCGGAAAGCCTGTTGAACGCGGGTGTGGACGTTCTGACCGTCGATTCGGCTCACGGGCATTCGAAGAATGTCATCGACACGGTTCGTGAGCTGCGGAAGCAGTGGGAGTCTCTCGACATCATCGCCGGTAACGTGGCGACGGAAGAGGGAGCTCGCGATCTGGTCAAGGCCGGGGTGAACGCCGTCAAGGTGGGCATCGGCCCAGGCTCGATCTGCACGACTCGGATTATCTCGGGGGTGGGAGTCCCTCAACTGACAGCAATCGCCAATGCCGTTCGGGGAGTCGCCGGGACCAGCGTCACGGTCATCGCCGACGGCGGAATTCGATACAGCGGAGACATCACAAAAGCTCTGGCCGCCGGTGCGGACGTCGTCATGCTCGGCGGACTGCTGGCGGGCCTCGACGAAAGTCCCGGCGAGCTAATCCTGTTCCAGGGGCGAACCTTCAAACGGTATCGCGGAATGGGTTCGCTGGGAGCAATGGTGAAAGGCAGTGCCGACCGGTACCGCCAGGGCAATGTGAAAGACGATAAAGATCAAGCGAAGAAGCTCGTCCCGGAAGGGGTCGAGGGGCGTGTCCCTTACAAGGGGCCGCTAAGTGGATTCCTGTACCAGCTCATCGGTGGGCTGCGTGCGGGAATGGGTTACCTGGGAGCAAGGACGATTCCAGAGCTGCGGCAGGCACGCTTCATACAGGTCTCCGCAGCATCGGTACGGGAGAACCATCCTCATGATATTTCGATTACGCAGGAAGCTCCGAACTACACGACTCAGCACGGCCCGGGAGAGGCTTCGTAAGAGCCTCCTTGGTGCGGTCGGGCTGACGGTTATGGCCGGAGCGATGAGTGCATCCACCATTTCCGCCGCGGACAAGCCGCGGTCGAAGTCGCCTTTGAAATGGCTGCAGGAGCGATCGGTCGAAAGCCGCTTCAACCTGTTCAGCAAAGAGCATGACGAGGGGCGAGCGGAACATTTCCGCGCAAGCCCGGCTCCTGTCGAACCCGGCCCGCAATTTGTCGAGCAGAATCAGCGACCGGCTTCACAGCACGTGCATACGATTCCGCTGCCGAGCCCCATGCCGCTCAACGATCCTTCGATCCGACCAGCCGCCGGCCAGAACTTCATCGATGCCGGCTACCAGAACACGACGAGTGACCCGAACAAATTGAAGAAGGTCACATCGATCCTTCCGTTCGCCGACTACCAGCCGCTCGACGCACCGGAGCAAGTGATTTCCGAGAACCTGCGTGAGCCGGAAGAGATCAACCTCAGCGACGAAGCCGCGCGGGTTCGCACGATGGAAGCGACGGTCTTCCAGTGGCAGCCCTCCAACCTGTGGCACCATCCGCTGTACTTCGAAGACCCCGGTCTGGAACGCAGCGGTCACACGTTCGAACCCTGGCTGCAGCCGTTCGCCTCCGTGGGCCGATTCGGAACCCAGCTGGTCGGACTGCCTTACCAGATGGCAATCGATCCGATCTGCAGGAAGCGTTACTCGCTGGGCTGGTATCGACCGGGCGAGTGTGCTCCGAAGCAGGTTCCCCAGATTCCGTGGAACACTCAGGCCGCGATCACTCAGGCCGCAGTTGTGACGGGAGCGGTCTTCGCTCTGCCGTGATCGGCTGAGCGGAATTGAGAACTGTCAATCTAAAAACGTCAGCCCCGACAGGCCGAGTCGACATCGTCGACTCGGCCTCATCGGGGCTTTTTCTGTGGGATCAGGTCGCGACAGCGTAAGCCCTCCGGCCGAATGGAAAACCACCAGCATCTCACCGGGCGTCTTGCGGACATCGGGCTTGCGCCGCACCGCTCCCTCAAATTGGTACGCCACTTTCTGACGGGCTCCTGCCGCGGTCAAAGCGGTCTAAACGGTGCCGCGGAAATGTGATTCAGAAATCTGCTCCCGCCCGTTGCCTGGCGTCGTCGGTTCTGATCTGTAACAGTTCCCGCTCAGATCTTTCATCGACTCCGGTCTGGAGAATCGAATCAAATCCGGTGAACGGACTCGCCGGTGCGTCGCGTTTTGAGGAGCAGTCACTGTGGCCAACGTGCGACTCTGCAGCAAAGACGATTCGTACGTCATCGCCGTGGAATTCTGGGCCGAGGTCCTGGGCTGGGCTCTCGAAAATGGCTGGGAGCCCGAGCACGAAAAACTGTGCTACCGCGGCGAGTTCGAATTTGAAGTCACAGAATCCGACTCATTGAACCTCGCAGACTCACTGGAATTCATCGCCGGTGACATCGTCCTGCACGAGTACGAAGTGCCGGATGATTTCCTGAAACACTTACTCGACAGTCTGCTGAAGCTGGAGATTTTCTTTCGCGCCGGCGAATTCAAAATCGTGCCGCTGGACGAAAAGACCTTCGAGTAACGTGGCGAATGTCCGAGCGTGCCGTCATCTTTTCGCGAAGACTCGCCGCAAAAGTCACCTGAAGAGGCTGTGAGTTTCTCAGTAGGCCGGATCAAGCGCAGCGCCGCTCCGGCAGCCTTGCTCGGATGAAACACTCACAACCTCTTCGGGTTACGAACGACTCGGGATCGTAAGACGACGCCTCTTGAATTCCGCTCAACTGATTCCTTCGGAGACTCAACATGAATCTGTCCATCACACGTCGCGAATTTCTGTCTCAGTCCGCAACCATTGCCGGAGCCGCCATGGCCACTTCCGTTGTTTCGAATCCGCTCGCCGCACTCGGTGCCGAGTTCGACCAGTCAACGCTTCAGGTCTGCGACACGCACCAGCACCTGTGGGACCTCGACAAATTCAAGCTGCCGTGGCTCGGCGGAGCACCGAAGACACTCGCCCGCAGTTTCGTGATGAAGGACTACCTGGAAACGACGAAGGGCCTGAACGTGACGAAGGCCGTCTATATGGAGGTCAACGTGGCGCCGGAACATCAGGTGGCCGAAGCGGAGTACGTCATCGACCTCTGCAAACGCGACGACAACCCGACGATCGGGGCGACGATTGGTGGCTCGCCGCAGAGTGAAGGCTTTCAGGCTTACATCGAAAAGTTCGCAGCGGAGAAATTCGTCAAGGGAGTTCGCACCGTTCTGCACGACGACGACCGCGAGAAAGGCCTGTGCCTGAAACCCGGCTTCGTCAAGAACATTCAGCTGCTTGGAAAACTCGGCAAACGCTGGGACCTGTGCATGCGGCCTGACGAGCTGATGGACGGAGCGAAGCTGGCCGACAAGTGTCCGGACACGAAAATTGTCCTCGACCATTGCGGCAACCTCAGCGTTCAGAACACAGACAAGAAATTGCGGAAGCAGTGGGAGAAAGGCGTCAAAGCCCTCGCCGAGCGACCCAACGTGATCTGCAAAATCTCAGGCATCATCGCCAGTGCCGACAAAGACAACTGGAGTGCCGACGACCTGGCCCCGAACACGAATTTCTGCATGGACACGTTTGGCGAGGATCGAGTCATCTTCGCCGGAGACTGGCCGGTCTGCACGCTGACCGCTCCGTTCGGCGGCTGGCTGAACGCACTGAAAGAGGTCGTCAAAAAACGGTCGCCTGAGTTTCAGAAAAAACTTTTCCATGACAACGCCGTGAAGTTCTACGAACTCGGCTGAGTGAGGACGCGGCATTGAGTGTGCGCGACGCTCCTTGCCGTGGATGCGAAGTCACGGCACGGAGTGCCGAGCCACTCTCAACCCTCACCCAGGAACTGCCACCCAGCGAGGCGACGCGATGGACCATATCGACGAATTTGAATCCATGTTCCGCAAGGCGGAGCGGGAGTCGTTCGCGCATGTTGAGATGCCGATCGAATCAGTCGCCCTCGTCACGGACGGCGACGTCGAGGCGGCAGAAAAACTGCGAGGCTCGCTCAAAAAGTTTCTGCCGATGCTGGCCGACGCCGACAACTGGCGTCTGATCACGGGCGACGATTATTCGAACGTCTCGCAACTGCAGCAGAAGCTGGAGTCCGAGCAGACGGACCTCGTCATCACACAGCGTCATCTCCAGGAAAACTCGCTGGTCCCGCAGCACAGCCTGGGCGTGTACCTGGACGTGCTGACTCAGGTGACGTCGATCCCGGTTCTTGTGCTGCCCGGCACGGCCGCTCATCCGACCGATATCTCGGGAAAGGTCGTTCAGAAAACGATGGTGGTTGCCGACCACATTTCGGGCGACAGCCGACTGATCAATTACGGAGCCCGCTTCTGCCCGAATGGCGGGACGCTGTGGCTGTGTCATGTCGAGGACGATGCGGTCCTCGCCCGAATCGCCGACGCCATCGAAAAGATTCCGGAAATCGATTCCGAAACCGGCCGCAGACTGCTTGAGACGCAGCTTCTCAAAGAGGCCTCCGACTACATTCAGACGTGCGTCGAGGAGCTTAAGAAAGACCGCCCGCGCATCGCGTGCGAATCGCGAGTCGTGACCGGGCACTTTCTCAAACAGTACTCCAGGCTGATCGACGAGGCGGGAATCGACCTGCTGGTTGCCAACACGAAAGACGAAGACCAGATGGCGATGCACGGCATGGCCTATTCGCTGAGCGTTGAGCTGATCGACACGGCGATGCTGCTTCTGTAGGAACGTGCCTGAAACGTCGACGACCAATAAACCGAAGCGTAAGTGAGGGCGAACGTCATTCCGTTAAGGTTGCTATTCGGCATACCCCCTCGCTCACGCGTCGGGTTACTTGATTCACGGCGAGTTCGAAACTCAAAGAGGGATTTGCGATGAGCGGACTTCTGCTGCTGGCCTTTGAAACGACGGAAGCACATGCCGAGGTGCCCACAGGAGTCACTGTCCTGTTCGCGATCATCCTTGCGTCGATGATTGCCGCGCTGGCTCTGGAAGAAAAGATCCACGCGAAGAAGTCGATCATCGTCGGTGCCTTTGCCGGGCTGTGCCTGATCCTCGGCACGCTGATCCACGTCGGAGAAGGCGACGCAAGGCACGCTCTGATTCCGTTCGGAGAAATCACGCTCCCCAACGGGCATCACCTGGGAATCCCGGTTTACATTCCGGCGATCGATTGGGGCGTCATTACGATAATCCTCGGGGCGAGTCTCTTTGTGGAGGTCACCAGCCGGTCAGGTGTCTTCACCTGGATGGCGATCAAGCTGACGAAGAAATCCGGCGGTGACCCGTTCAAACTGCTCGTCGCGTACGGCGGCCTGACGGTGCTCTTCTCGGCCGTGCTCAACAATGTCACGGCGATGATCATCGTTGGCAGCCTGACGACGGTCTCGCTCAAGAAGCTGCACAAGACAGAACTGCTGCTCGGCTTCCTGCTGGTTGAGGGACTGCTGACCAACGTGGGCGGCATGCTGACTCTGATCAGCAGCGTGCCGAACATCATCGTCGGCAAAACGGCCGGAATCAGCTTTGTCGCGTTCTTCAAATACGCGGCTCCGTACGTGCTCATTTCGACCGTCGCGACACTGGCCATGGCGCGAGTTCGTTTCGGAATTAAAGGGCTGAAAACCCAGGAAGAGAAAGACGAAGCCGCGCGGATGGTCGCCGGCTTTGACGAAACGGAAAGCGTTCCGAGCAAGCGATTCTTCTGGGCGTCCATCGGTATTCTTCTGATGTTCATCGCGACGCTGGCGGGGCAGTCGCAGTTGCCGTGGGACCTGGACAAACTGGAAATGGGCTTTATCGCCCTGTTCTTCGCAGGCCTGGCTCTGCTCGCGTACAAGCACGAGGTCGACAAGTTTTATTCGACGGTCGACTGGGATCTGCTGGCGTTTTTTGCGGCTCTCTTCGTCGTGATCAACGTGATGGAGCACGCGATGGTGCTGGACGCTCTTGGCGACGGCATCGCGAAACTGCTGGCATTACCGAAGCACGTGAACTCAAGCGTGCTGCTGATCAGCTCGGCCGTGGCCAGTTCCGTGACGGACAACATTCCGCTGGCCGCGATGCTGGCTCAGATTCTCGACAATTTGAAAACAGATCCTGAATCACCGTTCTGGTGGTGCGTGATCCTGGGAGCCAACCTCGGCGGAAACATCACCCCGATCGGCTCGGCGTCGACTGTCGTCGCGGCGACGATCATTGCCCGCCAGCAGATCAAAATGGGCTTCATGGATTTCGTGAAGCTGGCCGTTCCATTCGCAGCAATGCAGATTGTCCTCGCCGTGATTTACGTCCTGGTGGTGTCGATGATCACCGACTGAAGCGTCTTCAGGTGAGTTCGTTTAACGTAACGCGGAGTCGGAACGAGACCCGCAGCGCTCAGCGGTAGTCTTCGCCGTTGAGGCTGCTCACAACCGACTTTCGCCATGTGGCCAGGTCGGCTGACATCTTCGCAACCCGGTCCGGGTGGTCGCTGGCGAGGTCTTTCTTCTCGGCCGGGTCGGACTTCAGGTTGAAGAGCGTGAATTTCGCTTCGCCGTTCGTTGCCGGGATGCGGTGCAGTTTGAAATCGCCGTCGAGCCACGCGGAGGGGCCGGGGAGATTCTCTGTCGAGTAGCCGCCGGTCTGGCTCGGATCGGGTTCGACTTCGTGCCACGGTTTCGGATTGTCGCGTTGCTCGGCGAGCATCCTGCCGGCCTGCATGCTTCGACCTTTCGCCGGGTAGACCCAGAAGCCAAGCGGCTTCCTGCGAGGCTCGTCGCCGCCGCCACGGATCAGCGGCAGCAGACTTTGCCCGTCGAGGACCGGCTGTTTTTCCATTGTCACACCGGCCAGTTCGAGCACCGTCGGGTAGATGTCGACGGTGCCGGAGACACGATTTGTGATTCGCGGTTTCGTGATGACCGACGGCCATTCGATGATCGTCGGAACGCGAAGGCCTCCCTCAAGGAGACTTCCTTTGAGTCCCGACAATCCTGCGGTTGAGCCCACGCCGAGGGCTCCGTTGTCACTCGTGTACCACAGCACGGTGTTGTCGACGATGCCCATTTCGCGAATCTCTTTGCGAAGGTTGCCGACGGCCGCGTCGATGCCGGACAGCTCACCGAGGAACTCGCGCTTCGCTTTTGGCTGGTCGGCATACAGCTCACCGAATCCCTTGCCGGCGATGTGCGGGCTGTGCGGCGAGCCGAACCACACGACCGCCAGGAACGGCTTGTCCTGCCGCTTCGCTTCCCGCATGAAGTTCAGAGCGAAGTCGACGGCGAGCTGTGAGCTCTCGCCTTTTGTCTGAATCACTTTTCCGTTGTGACTCATCAGCGAGTCGTTCTCATAGAAGTTGGGGGCGGACAGCCACTCGTCGAACCCGCTGTTGCCGGGGCAGACCGGCGAGTCCGCTCGCGTCGAACCGAGATGCCACTTGCCGAAATGCCCGCAGAGGTAACCAGCGTTGTGAAGCGCCTCGGCAATCGTCGTCTCCTGCGGCCGCAGCGAATGCCCCCACGAGAAACACGCCAGGCGATTCGGATGTCGCCCGGTCAGCACGCTCGCGCGAGTCGGCGAGCAAACCGGAGCCGCCGCGTAAAACCGATCGAACCGCAGAGCCGTCCTGGCCATTTCATCGAGCACCGGCGTCTTGACCGGCGAGGCTCCGTAGTAGCCGACGTCGCCATAGCCCTGGTCATCGGCCATGCACAGAATGATGTTCGGCTTGTCGGCGGCGAGACTCGTTGTGGCGACAGCGGCCAGAATCAAGAGGCTTGTAAGGTGTCTCATATTTTTGTTTCCTGGGTGTCTGTCTGGTTCATGTGAGAAGTGGGAGACGTCAAATTCGACTTTCGAGCTCCGCTGAGATCGAGGAATGGCAGTAGTAGAATCGCCACGATGCCGATTCCACAATCGATCAGCAGAGTCATCGGATATCCGTATCGAGTAATCGCCTCGCCCTGCCACATGGCCGTGTAGGAAAGCACGATATTCTGCATGGCCATGTAGGCTGTGAACTGAGTCCCAGCGACTTCCGGGTTGGCAATGTCCATGAACATGGCGATTCGCGTTCCATAAATCAGCCCCTGGATGGCCGAGTGAAGCAGCACCATGTTCCAGAAAGTCGACTTCACGGAATCCGGAATCGTCGTCGGCGAGGTTGCAGTCCGGCTGCCAAAGTCCTCCCAGCCCAGTTCGAAGTAAAGCGTGCTGGCCATCCAGAGCGTTGGAACAATCGTCAGCAGAATGTATACGCCAAGCGAGAGGCGGCGGCCGATCTTGTCAGAAAGGTAACCGCCGATCACGCAGCAAATGCACGGAATGACCGTTGAGAAGAACGCCAGATTCGCGAGCTCCGTATTCGTGTACGCCAGCCGTTTCGCCAGAGCCGTGTGTAGCTGCATTCCCAGAAACAATGCCCCGGCGGGCAGCAGGCAGATGATCAATGCCAGGATCGACGTGCGATTTGCAAAGACCGATCGAAATGCCTCGGCGAGATAATGCTTCACTTCCGCCCCCGCCTGGCCGAAGGAAGCCCCGACCACTCCCGCCGATTCGGTGGGCTGTTCACGAAGAGAAAGCGACACGGTGATGGTCACCGTCAGGATCGAGGCAGACACAACCCAGAAGGTCGACTCAAACGGAATCCCTTCCTCGAGACCGGGCAGCCACGGGACTCCCCCCATCAGGTGCAGCACGACCGAGGCTCCCACCATCTGCCCGGCATAGGCTCCGGCAAACATCAGTCCGTTGGCCAGCCCGCGTTCATCCGACTTCAGCGTGCCACACGCCAGCGCGTCGATCGCGACGTCCTGCGTGGCCGAAAAACAGTTGTGAATCGTCAGAGCAATTGTCAGCGCATAAAGCCCGCCGGAAGTGTCTATGGGAATGCACGCCAGCAGAGAGACGGCCATGAGAACCTGGCAGCCGACAATCCATCCGCGGCGACGCCCGAGGCGATCCGAAAAAATGAGATCAACAAACGGCCCAACGGCCCATTTGAATGCCCACGGCAAAAGAATGATGCCGGAGAAATAGCCGAGTTCCTTCTCCGAATGCCCCTGGTCTCGAAGATGGCTGACGATCGCGGTTGTGGCAAAGCCGTAGGGAATCCCCTCGGTGACGTAGAGAAAGAAGAACGCGATCAGTCGGCCCCACCGGGATGCGAGCGGATTCGGAAGTTTCATCGGCAGGCCGTTCTGAAAAAACCGCGACGGGCAACTCGCGCCGCTGCACGGCAGATGGTGTCAATCTCGCCGATCGTAGCGTCTCGATGGTTGACGGTCTGTTGAAAACGGCCAGTGGCACCGCCCTGCCACTTTCGCGAAGTTATTTCGGACGCGTTCCTGAGCCAGGCGGCTGGATTCAACCACACCGATCAGCCGTCTCAGTCCTGCCGATTGCTCAATACCTCGATCGAGACTCCACCAAAACTCCCGTAAATGCCACTGCCAGCCGTGAGGTTCTTCAGCCTTTCGAGTTTGCGAAGCTGCTCACCGAGTGAACCAGTGACCGTCGTTTCTGCGATTTGCCGACCGTCCTGGTGGATCGCGATCTGACTGCCCTGAATCGTGAACTGCAACGTCGTTTTTTCATCGGTCCATTTTGTCGGCGCGGCGAGATGGCCGGGAATCGTCAGCCGATAGACTTTTCCGTACGACTTCCATTTGTCTGGAGCCAGAAACGGAAACGACTGAGGGTCCCATTCGAAGGGAGATTTGGCGGACGTTGAAACAAACAGGTCCGGGCCACTTGCGACGAGACTCGTGACCCGTTGCCCCCACAGATTCCCGACGGGGTTGCCGCGATTTTCGACATCGTACGGGTGAGTGATCTCGTCCGAGAGTTCCGGATGATCAAACATCCGACGCGTGAGCTGCCATTTGCGAGTGTTCACGCTGTGCCGCCACAGTTCCCCCCAGGGCCAGACTCCCACCATCAGATCGCCGCCGTAAATCAACGTCGTTTGAGCTTCCCTCGCACTGCCCGACACGCCGGCCGGAACCGGTGGCCAGCCTGGCTGGTCGCTGATTGTGCGGCCGTCGAATTCGAACACTCGCCCGGTCGGGTACTGGCCCATCAATAGTCGATCGTGAAACGCGAGCGTCGAATAGAGCTGGTAGCTTCTGCCGAGATTCGGTTCGAGGAGCATTCGCCACTCGCCGTTTTCAAAGACGTAAAAGCCGCCGATGTTCGACCCGGTGACGATCTGCCTTCCGAGCTGTCCCCAGGCAAAAGTCGTTTCGCCAACCACCGGAAGTCTGAGAGTGACCGCCCTGGAAAGATCAACTCGCGGCTGCGTCGGTGTCCACGGGCACGCGTAAAGCCGGCTGAAACCGTCTTCCTCGTTTTCGAAAAAGTGGTACGGCTTGTCGTTCCGGTCTACGTGATAAAAGCAGAGGTGTCCGTTGGCGTAGAAGAAAAGCTGGTAGCTGCCTTTTTCCGGGGCATCCAGAATCGAACGTCCGTTAAAGGCGACGGTGCTGTTGCCAAATTCGAGCTGCCCGGAACCCAATCGCATCGTTTCGTGAGTCCCGCCGACGTCTTTCGATTCCGACCAGGATTTCGACTTCGGATCCCAGGTCTTCAGCCCTCCGTAAGTCGAATAAACGACGCCATCGCGGCTGAAGAGGTAAGAACCGGTCAGCGTTTTCGAGGGCCGCGGAAGTTCCTCAACCGAAACTTCGCGGACTCCGTCTGAGGGTCGAATGAAAAACTGGACGTCATGCCGATCCGCCCGGTATCGCGTGTTGTAGCCGTTCTGAAATCCGGCTCCGACTACGAGCGAGCCATCCTGGCTCGTCGCCTCAAACAGCGACCCGAAACACTGCCCGAGATCCTGACCACGGTCGATGGTCACGGAAATCTTCACTGGCTCCGCCCCGAGGGCCACGGATGCCAGAAGTGAAACAGTGAGGGCAGGCAACGCGAATCTTGAGGTCATGGCGAGCATCCAGAAAACGGGTCGGAAGCCGAAACAAAATCACTTCGTGACCCTGGTGAGCATGATCAGCCGGAAATCCATCACTTGAGAACCGGGCATCGAGAGGGCTCGCAATGTCAGTTCGCCCGTCCCTTTCTCCAGGTGAACCGTCCCCATCTTGAGCGGGCGGAAGTCCTTGACGTAAGACTCGGTGCGCGGGACGCGGTCGTGTTCCGCTCCCTGGACGGGCGGGTCGTGAGGCTCCGTGATTCGACCGCGGATGTGGCTGTCGTTGAAGCTCAGTTCGATTTCGGATCCGACATCCGCTTTCGAGCACGTGTAGTACATCTCGACTTCGTACTCCCCTGTCGCTCCCACTTCGGCCGCCCACGTGATCTTGTCGTCGAGTTGTTTCCAGTTCGTGAAGTACGAGCAGTTGGGAAACTTGTTGGATCGCTTGATTCCACCATGAGCCGTTCCGTCCCGAGCGGGAATCTGCGTGAAACGGGAATCGGGATGACCGATCACGAAGGGTCGCTTGTCGTCTTCGAGACCGGGCAGCAGTCTGGCTTTCCAGTCAGCGACGGCGGCACGAAGTTCGTTCGCTTCGCTCGGATGTTCGCGCGAGATGTCGTTCCGCTGTCCCTGGTCGACTCGCACGGTGAAGAGCTTTCCCTGGTCATCGAGCAGGAATTCCTCAGTCCGCACGGCCACCTTGCCTCGCCAGTGAGAGAAGATCTTCCGTTTCGGCCACAGGATGTCCGGGTCGCTCAACAGCCACGGTTTCAGGCTGACTCCGTCGAGCGGCTTCGTGCTCGCCACCTGAATTCCCGCCAGGTCGGCGAGTGTCGGAAGCAGATCGATCGCTGCGCCGTTCGTCGACACTCTTTTGTCTGGTCGAATTTTTCCCGGCCAGCGAACGAGCAGCGGTGATCGCACACCTCCCTCATCGGTCGAGCCTTTGCGGCCTTTCATGTCGCCGTTCCAGCGAGTTCCGTTCGGTCCGTTGTCGCAGAAATAAACGACGATGGTGTTATCAGCGATTTTCAGTTCATCGAGCTTTGCGAGAATCCGTCCGACGTTCCAGTCGATGTTTTCGCACATGGCAAGTGCGGCACGAATGTGGCCGATGTCTTCCTTCTTCGGGTCGCGGTTATGTCGCCTCAGCTCAAAATCTTTGAATTTATCCCACCACCGGTCGGGAACCTGCATCGGCGAGTGCGGCGCGTTGTACGGCAGGTAAACGAAGAACGGCTTCTCGCCACTGTCCTCGATGAAGTCCAGGGCGCGCGTTGTGAAGTCGTCGATGCAGAAGCCTTTGCCCTGCACGATCTGCCCGTTTCGCTCCAGCATCGGGTCGAAGTAGTTGCCCCAGTGTCCCGAGCAGAACCCGTAAAACTCATCAAAGCCTCGCCCGTTCGGGTGGTACGGATACTGCATTCCGTTGTGCCATTTTCCGAACGCGGCCGTTCGGTAGCCGCCCGCGCGGAAAGTGTCGGCGATGGTCTTTTCGTCCAGGTCCAGCCGCTCGCCACCAGCCGACGTTGAGTACACGCCGCCGCGCGGGTGATAGCGGCCGGTGAGAAACTCCGCGCGCGTTGGCGAGCAGACCGGGCACACGTAAAACCGCTCGAACTGAGCTCCATCCTTCGCCAGGGAATCGATGTTCGGCGTACTGAGATTCGAGTTTCCGTTGAGGCTCAAATCGCCCCAGCCTTGATCATCGGACAAAATGACGATGACGTTGGGCTTCGCTGCGAAAGCGGCAGTCGAGACGGCAAGCACAACGAAGGCAAACAAAAGTCGACAGTTGACGAGTTTCATCGGACACGATTCCCGTTGTGAGGCAATTTCGAAACTGCGCGGATGCTACTGAACTGCCCGGCGGATTTCAGTTCGATGGACGATGGCCAGACATCGGACATTCCTGACTTGATGCTGGAGCGATCGCGATCGGGCCTGCCTGGCGTCCGCCATTTGACGTTGCAGAATTTCCGCCCCCTCTCCCCCGCGAATGCGGCAGAACCAGCCTTCTCACGCAGATCCGACGCGCTCTGCATTCGTGGGGGAGAGGGTTGGGGTGAGGGGGAATCGGACGTCCTGTGAAAGCCCCCTCACCCCGGCCCTCTCCCCCTACGTGTGCAGCTCGACCATGTCTCCTTCCGTGAGCAGGTGATCGCGGCCGACCGACTGTCCGTCGTGAACTCCCTCGCCCCAGACGCGCGCGAATTTGAGCTTCTCGGCGAGCTCACGATGAACGCACAGCGCGAGGTCCTCGACCGTGCCGCCGCGCGGGACCGTAAACGGCTCTTCGTACACGGCCGGCTTTCCGGGAGCCTTTGTGTAAACACGGATCACTCCCAGCTCGGCAAAAATACGTTGTCGCAGGGTCTCGCACGAAGCCGCTTCGGTCAGCTCCACAGGCAGCAGCGGCACGTCGCGCGGCAGAGACTCGCACAGCAGTTCGATCCGCGCCGCCAGGTCGGGATCCTCGCCGCGCGTCATGACGAGCAGCGTGCGAACGTGCAGCGTCGAGAAATCGTTTTCGTCGAACCCGGTCGAGTCGGACAGGAGCGTCTTGCGCATTTCAAACTGACGCAGCACGGCGAGCGTCTCATCCGGCGCGTCGTCTGACGATCCGTCGACGCAGAGCAGCACGAGATCGGCCGAGCGGACATAGTTGACCAGGTACGGCTCGACGTGCCCGTCGGCGACGGGCGGCGTATCGATGAGCTGCACGAGAGCTCCGTCGCACGGCATCATCGCCGGGAACGGCTCCCGGGTTGTAAACGGGTAAACGGCGACTTCCGGCTCGGCGTTGGTGAGCTCGGCCACGATGCGGCTTCGTCCGGAATTCGGAGCTCCGATCAGCACGACCGTGCCGGCTCCCTGCCTGGGAATCCGAAAGCTGCGTCCCTTCGCTGCCGACGTCTTTTCCGATTGAACTTCCGCGCGAGCTTCCTTCAGCCGCGTCCTCAGGTCGGCCTGCAGATGCTCTGTGCCTTTGTGTTTGGGAATGACGGCGAGCATGTTTTCCAGGCAGGCGACCTGCTCGGCCGGAGTCTGCGCGTGGCGGTACTCCTCTTCGGCCTTTCGGTAAACGTGAGTCAGATTCGCAGGCATCGCCATTCCTGAAGTTTGAGCGGTTCAGGTTGAGCAATATCGAATCGGACTCACCGTGTGAACTCGGTGGTCGGACTTCGTCAGCGGGAGCCTGACCTACGCGTGGAATCACCGCTTTCCTGGCGATAGACTGGTTCGCTGCTGAAGACAGGCTGCATCCCACATTGCGGAAGTTCGATGGCTGATTCTCCTGAAGAAAGACGGACGCCCGCGCGTCGCACGAGCCCGGCTCGCCCGTCCGCACAGAAAGTGCCGGCAGGGCGAAAACGGAAGATCAGCCGCGAAGAAGCGGCGATGCGGCGTGCTTCGAAGAATGTCGCCGCAGTTCCGCCGCCGCTCGTTCAGGTCAGTGAAGAAGCCAGCAAGTCTCTGATCGACGTCCTGGAAGTCAAAACCAGCGTGCCAGGCATCGCTGTGAGTTTTCTGCTGCACGCGGTCATCCTGTTTATTCTGACGCTGTTTGCCGTCGTGTCGCAGTTGGATTCGGAAGCCCCGCTGCTCGGGACCTGGCTCGTCGACACGAAGACTTCTGAGAAGGAACTGCCGAAGGAAATTCGCAAGCCCGTCAAAGTTCTGTCGATGCCGAAGGTCACGCCGAAGACGGAAGTCAAAACGACGCCGAAAGTCAGTGAAGGCGAGAAGGTCGTCCGCCCGATCCAGCCCGTGCCTGTTGAGAAATCGCTGGCCGGACGAACCGAGCGTGCGAAGGCGGGAGCTCTCGATTCCGTCGGCAGCAAAGATGCGATCAAGCGGGCGGTGGATTCCGGGATCGCCTGGGTCGTGCGGCAGCAGCGGGCGGGCGGAAACTGGCAGCTCCACTCGGAAGGGCAGTATCCCGATCCGGGAAGCCGGACTTTCCGCACCGACACCGGAGCGACCGCGCTGGCACTGCTCGCGCTGCTCGGCGACGGGCACACGCATCGCACCGGCAAATACCAGGAGCAAGTCGCGAAGGGTCTGCGCTGGCTGCGGAGTGCTCAGAAAGTCGACGGGGATTTTCACGATCACACCGAGATGGGGCGTCAAAGCTCGTTCTACGCGCACTCCCAGGCAGTCATCGCGATCTGCGAAGTGATCACACTTTCCGGCGACGAGACGTTTCGCGAGTGTGCCGAGGCCGGCGTGCAGTACCTGCTCGACTCGCAGCACCCGACGCAGGGCGGCTGGAAGTACATGCCGCAGGACGAGGACTCGATGGGCGACCTCTCCGTGACCGGCTGGTGCCTGATGGCACTTCACACCGCCCGGATGGCCGGCGTCGACGTTCCGGACGAAGCGTTCTCGCGGGCTTCGTTTTTCATGGACCAGGTCGCCGACTCATCGGGAGCTCACTACCGCTACCAGCCCTCGGACCACGAAACAAAATTCACGCCGGCATTAACCGCGGTCGGCCTGCTCGGTCGGCAGTGGCTGGGCTGGCAGAAAGATGACATCGCCATGAAGCAGGGTGTGAAGTACCTGCTGGACGAGAAAAACAAACCGGAATGGGCGCCGGGAAAACGAAACGTTTACGAGTGGTACTACTCGGCGCAGGTCCTGCACAACATTGGCGGTGCTGAGTGGAAGACCTGGTACAGCGGCCTGCAGACGCAGATCGTCGAGGCTCAGAAACGGCGAGGCAGCCGCAAAGCCCCCGACGATGTTCAAGGCAGCTGGGATCCCGTTTCGCCGTACGGAGCCAACGCGGAATACTCACGCGAAGCTGGCCGGTTATACCTGACCGCGCTGTCCCTGCTGATCCTGGAAACGCCGTACCGGCACTACCCGATTTACGACGCGGAGTAGCTCCTCTCGGCGAGCCTGCGACAGCAAGCCGAAGACGACACCTGCATTGAACTCGATCCTGCGGAAAGAATGACGATGTCAAACGATCGCGTTTTCGCGATGAAATTTGCAAAGGTTTATCCACTGTATGTTCAGAAAGCGGAACGCAAGAACCGCACTCAAAAAGAAGTGGATCAAATCATTTGCTGGCTGACGGGCTTTGATCAGGCGGGATTGGAGCAGCAGATCGAACAGGAAAACGATTTCAAAACCTTTTTTGCTCAAGCGCCGGAATTTCATCCGAACAGCACGCTGATCAAGGGCGTTGTGTGCGGAATACGTGTTGAAGAAGTCGAAGATCCATTGATGCAGAAAATCCGCTACCTGGACAAGCTGATTGATGAGCTGGCAAAAGGAAAATCGATGGAGAAGATTCTGCGGCAATGACTTGTTTCGCGATACGGACAGTCAACATCACGATTCACGGAGACCTCATCATGCGACTTTGCCGATTTGAACACGACGGAACGACCCAGGCCGGCTTCTACCTTGACGACGAGGTGATCCCGCTTTCGGCTGCGGCCGAGCTCACTGGCAATGCGGCTCCGGAAGGCTGCTGCCTCATCTCGAAGCTGCCGGGTGGAGCGGATCGCGAGGCCGTCGTCGCGATTCAAAATGCCCTCGCCAAACACTCCGACGACGAGTTGGCGGCGCTGAAGCTCGACGTGAGCAAAGTCAAACTGCTCGTTCCGAATCCGAATCCGTCGAAGCTGCTGCTGCTGGCGGGGAACTACGCGAAGCACATTGAAGAAGGCGGCGGACGGGCGTCCGAGCGGGCTCGCACGTTCCCTTACGTCTTCATGAAGCCGCCGCTGACGACGCTGACTCATCCGGGCGACCCGATTCAGATCCCGGCAGTCTCGCCCGACCATATCGACTGGGAACTGGAACTCGGCATCGTCATCGGCAAACGCTGCAAAGGCGTTTCCGAATCCGACGCTCTCGACTATGTCGCCGGTTTCACCGTCGTCAACGACATTTCCGATCGCAAATTCAAACCGAACCCCGGCCGCGAGAGCCGCGAGAAAGACGGCTTCTTCGACTGGCTGCACGGCAAGTGGCACGACACGTTCTGCCCGATGGGCCCGTGCATTCTGCCGGCCGACGAGTGCCCCGACCCGCAGGCTCTGCACCTGACACTGAAGGTCAACGGCGAGGTCGAACAGGACGGCTCGACTTCGGAAATGGTCTTCCCGTGCGCCGCGATCGTCGAGTTCATCTCCAGCTACGTGACACTCGAACCCGGCGACGTCATCTCGACCGGAACGACAGCCGGAGTCGGCTCGGCCAAAGGCAAGTTCCTGAAAAACGGCGATCACGTCGAGGCCTCGATCGAAGGAATCGGCGTGCTGACCAACCCGGTCGTGGGTCCGTAAACGAGCGGGGAGATCCTGTCCCCTCTCCCCCTGAGGGGAGAGGGTGCCCGAAGGACGGGTGAGGGGAAAGCATGGAAACTGTCAGAGCGAAGCGGCCAATGCCGACCCACTTGAAGTTTCGCATTCTGGCATTCTGATCGTGCTCATGAGTCTGGGGATGCTGCCGATTGTGATCTGGCAACCCTGGAAACCAGATCGAGCATCCGACGCAGAATACGCACACATTGAATTCATTCGCTCGGAGGCAGAATTGGATTGTGCGCTCAGCGATGAATACTGGGTCATCTTTGTTGACGTTGATTGGTCAATCTACCCGCAACTGGCACGCGACCGAATTCACGAACTTCAAGAGCACTGGCGGAGCCGAAAGCACCCAGCTGGAGTTTCGTTCTACACGCTTGATTTGTCAGAAACGAAAGAGCTGCCGAATTACCTGACGCAATGGCTCTCACGTGAATCGCAACTTGCGCAGATCGAACTTTCTGGCATGGGCGAAATCATCATGTTGCGGAAAGGAGTTGTCGTTGACGTGTTGCCCACCTGCGGCTTTGCGACCGAAGATTTAATCAAGAAGACGAGCGTTACCTTTGCCAGATACGACACGATTCGCCTTCTGTCTTCCGTCAACGAGTCGTCTGGAATAGCTCCCAATTAACACGCGATTCATCCCCATTGACCGGTTTTCGCCCCCTCGTATACCGTCCCGACGAAATTGTCGCGGATGGACTCGCGGCCAACACTCATTGAGGACGGCAGGATGCCCGCTCGACCGCTCACCGTGTTACAGGTTGTCCCCGCGCTTCACGCGGGTGGTGTCGAGCGCGGGACTGTCGAGGTCGCTGCCGAGCTCGCGCGGCGCGGGCACCGGTCGATCGTCCTCTCCGCCGGCGGGCGCATGGTCGAGCAGCTTGAGCGGGAGGGCAGCACGCACATCACCCGGAACGTCGGAGCGAAGTCGCTCCTGACATTACGGCACGTCGGCTTCGTCCGCGATCTGCTCTCGCGCGGCGACATTGACATCGTCCACACGGCATCTCGAATTCCCGCGTGGATCACTCAGCTCGCCTGGCGAAAACTGCCGGCCGGCAATCGCCCTCGCCTGATCACGTCGCTGCACGGACTGCACTCCGTCAGCCGGTTCAGCGAGGTCATGACCAGTGGCGAGATCGTCATCGCCGTTTCAAAAACGATTCGCGAGTACATCCTCAAAAACTACTCGACGCCCGAAGAACGAATTCGCGTCATCTATCGAGGAGTTGATCCCGCCGAGTTTCCTCGCGCATTCCAACCGTCGGCCGAGTGGATCGATCGGTTCTACTGGGACTTTCCACGAGCGTACGGTCGGCAACTGGTGACGCTTCCCGGCCGGATCACGCGACTGAAGGGGCACGACGACTTCGCTCGGTTGATTCGCAGACTGGTTGACAGTGGTCTGCCGGTTCACGGCCTGATCGTTGGCGGCGAACACCCACGCAAACAACGATTCGGCGAGGAACTTCGCCAACTGGTCCGCGCGATGAAACTCGAAGAACACATCACTTTCACCGGACATCGTACAGACATGAAGGAGCTCTACTCGGTTTCGGATCTCGTCCTGTCGCTCTCGTCCAAACCGGAGTCGTTCGGGCGAACGGTCCTCGAAGCGCTCAGCCTGGGCACGCGTGTGGCCGGGTACGCTCACGGAGGCGTCGAAGAGATTCTCACCGAGGTCTTTCCATCGGGGCTTGTCGCGCCGAAAAATCAAACAGAGCTTCTGCAGCAGGCTCAAGTGCTTCTGTCGTCGGACGCGCAGCCGGTCGCACCGGTCACTCAGTTTCAGCTTTCCGACATGCTCGATCAGACCGTGCGGCTTTACGAAGAGCTGCACGAAACCCGGACGTCGGCCCGCCGCGCGGCTTGAAAACCGATGAGCTACACTCGCGAAAGTCTGCCTCGCCACTCCGTGACGAGGACTGCACAATACGCGACGGAGCCACGTGCCACACGTAAAGATGCGGACCTCTCCGGGTTCCCGTCGCTGATTCGCTCTCCGTTTTTTAAAGATGAGCTCTGATGGAAACGTTTTTCAAAATTGTCGGTGCGGTCGTCGTCGGGGCGGTTGTCCTCTTCGGACTGCTCATCGTGATCGGGTACTTTTTTCTGCGTCGAAAAATGGGGAAGCTCGGCAGCCCGTACAGCGGACTGATGGACGCAGCGGAGGCGATGTCGGAAACCGTCCCGCCATTTCGCATCAAGCTCGAACCGGCCAACCATCGTGAGTGGATCGACACCAGTGCCTTCGACGCGATTTGCGAAGATCTCGATTCACGCGGCGGAGTCCGGATCGGTCGCTTCGCAACGTCGCCTCCCACCGTGCTGCTGGAAGCCTGGCACCTTGCCGACCAGAACCTCTTCGTCGTGATCTACGAACACCCCGTCGCCGGTCTGTGGTTCGAAGCCGGCTGCGAGTTTGAGGACGGCACGCTCTTCGCCTATAGCACTGGGCCGAATCATCACATGGGAAACCCGCCGTGGACGACGTTCGAGTTTCGAACGGGAATTCCGACGGCCGAACTGATCGACGCGGTGATCGCCGACCGTCCCGACAAGCCAACCGTGGCGACGAGCGCCGAGTCATTCCCTTCGCGATTCGAGGACGCCTGGGCGCGCGACATGGACTGGCGAATCGAACGTGGCGGTCCGTCGGAGGAAGAAATTCAAACGGCCTTCGAAAGCGGCCTCAGCAGAGAATCGTCTTCCGAAGAGGAGACTTCACAGGCCTTGTCGACAGCAGACAACCTGGAAGTGGTCCAGCAGATTCGATCGATCTGGCGCGAGCAGATTAACGAGTTCCTGGAAAATCAACTGCGGGAATCCTGGATCGTGTCCTCAGGCGTTTCGGCACTCGAATGGGACCGGATTCGCGACCGGGTCATTTTTATTCACGACGGCCTGACCGCCAACGACCTGGCCGAACATCTTGAGCAGTACATCCACGCAAACCTCACGACCGCAGAAGAGATCGAATTTGAAAACGACGAGTACGATCGAATCAGCGAAGAAGTCGAGGAGAAACTTGAGACGCAATCGCCGCGAGCCATTTTCTGTGAGGCCGTTGCCGATCAAACCTCACCGCGGCGTCACGAGAAACTCGGTGAAATCACAGAGCCATATCCCGCCGATGTCTGGCTCACCCCGCAGTTCCCGGGTGGGATCGATCCGTAAGTGGAATGTCGGATGTCGCCTCGCTGCTGCAGTTGATCCCCTCCCGATGACCTGCGCATTCGATACGCGCGGTACGTCTTTCGCGTGAACTCCCTCCCAAACTGGCTCATCGTTCCACAGTCGCAACGTACGTTCTCCTCGTGCGGGCGCGTCATTTTGTGGAATCGTTTTTGAGCTAAGGAGGGGCAGCGTGTCTCACGAGCTGCCGGAAATCGAACAGGTTGTGCAGGACCTTCGCAGCGCACCGGACGCCTTGTCCGGCCGCGCGGAGCCAGGGTTCCCGGGTCACGTCGAAGAAGCCGATCCGGCGAGTGCCGAATCCCCCTCCGTCGTTGCCGTGGCCACTCCTGTCAAGCCGCTGGCATCTGAGCCGACCAGCGTGCCGGACTTCCCGGCTCCACGCGGTTTTCAATCGTCGTTCGTCGCGCAGCCTCAATGGCCGCGTGACGTCGATGCGGACTCGCCGGGATTCTCATCGCCAAAGCCGATGCCGAAGCGTCCTAAAGGCCGCTTCCTGATCGGTGCGATGCTGTTCGGCATTTGCCTGTCTGTCGGCTGGGCCATCTGGGATTCCTTCGTCGGCGTTGCCGCGTACGGCGTCATGACGGGCGACACTCTGCGAGTCGCCGCGCCGTGGGACGGACAACTGAAAGAGATTCACGTGGCCGAGGGCCAGTCGGTTGAGGCCGGGCAGCTTCTGGCAACCGTCGTCAGCCCGGAAGTCCAGCGGCAGATTGACCGCACCAGAGACGAGCTGAAAATCGAACGGGCAAAGCTCGAAGCGGAAGCGTCGCGCATCCGCTGGGACTCGAACGAGAACGCCGCTGAGTATTTTGAACTGTGGGGATCGCTTCAGAAAAACCGCCAGGATCTGCTGCGACTCGAGCGGGAACACAAGCGAGCTCTTGGCGTCGGCGAGTTCATTGCGAAGGAAGAAGTCGAGCGGCTTGAGTTTGCCGAGTCCGGCCTGCGGGAACTCGTCACCAAGCTCGAAGCGGCCGTCGAAAAGCGACGGCAGCGGGCGGAACCCGCTCACGATGAAGAACCGGAAGCCGGCTGGGATCAACTGCAGCCGGTCCTCGCCCGGATCGAGTCTCTCCAGGCCGAACTTTTCCGACTCGAAGAACAGCTTCACGAGGGCGCGCTGCGATCACCCGTCGCCGGAGTCGTCACGAAAGTGCACCACATGGACGGCCAGCGCGTCGCCAGCCTCGAAACAATCCTCGACCTGGTCGACACGAATTCGCTCGAAGCGACGCTCTACATGCCGCAGGACGAAAGCCGAACACTGCCGCCTGGCACGGAAGTCACGCTCAGCATCGAACCGCTCGACCGCAGTCAGACTTACACGGTCGTCGGAAGTCGCGAGCGATTCGAATCGGCTCCGGCCGCCGTGCGAAGGTACTACCTCAGCGATCAGCAGCTGATGCCGATCCGGCTACGGCCGAAGTCTCTCTCTCTGACTCCGGCGAATTCCGGAATTCAAATCGGAGCCGTTGTGCGGCTGACCTGGATCAACCACCTGAGCATTAAACACGGCGAGAAAATCAACGATCTGAAACAGATCGTCGATGAGTCCCGCACAGCCGCCATCAATCAGATTCGGAATGTACGCATTCAGTAGGGTGGGCCGAGCGAAGCGAGCCCCACCATCGGAGTCCAGTTGGACTCTCCCCGTGGCACGGCCTTCCAGGCCGTGTTTCGCTCGGAACACTCATGGGCAGGATGCCCATGCCACTTTGAGACCAGCGACGCGACATCACTGAGGGGAACACGATGACAACTTTGAATCAGGCGGCAGCCAGCCCGATTATTGACGCTGCACGACACAACGAGAGAACCGAACGTCGATTGACGCGAGTTCTGCCGCTCGTCGCGTGGAGTGTGCGCGCCGACGGACAGCTCGACGAGTCGGCACCGTACGGCGGATTCCTCAAGGACATCAGCGCGGACGGAGTCGAATTCGAACTTCACAGCGAGTCACCGATCGCGCAGTCAACGTTTGTAATCGGCGTCGAGTGCCCGGACAGCGTGACTCGCTACGCCGGCATTTCCGTTCGCCATCGCAGCGAATGCGCGAACGGCACGCGGTTCGGCGCCGCGTTTGACGGCATCGCCAATTCCGTTTTAGAGGAACGCTGCCGCAAGCCGTTTCTCGATGAGAAGCTTTTTCAGTATCGACTGCCGTTTCCCCCGACCGTTTACGAGTCGTGGGAAGCAGCGGGCATTCTGAAACGTTCGGTACTCGACCGGGTCATGCTCTGCCCTCGCTGCCGGTCGGTACCGACGTTTCGGTTTGCCTGTCGCAACTGCCGTTCCGGGCGGCTCGATCACAGTCTGCTCATCCATCATTTTCCGTGTGCCTTCGTCGCGCCGTCGACGGACTTTGAGCGGGGTGAGGATCTCGTGTGCCCGAAGTGCCTCACGAAGAAACTCGTTGCGGGAACAGATTTTGAATTCATGCCGGGCGAGTTCACCTGCCGTGGGTGCGGCTGGAAGGACCAGGACCTGGAGCAGACCGGACACTGTCTGAATTGTGAAACGCGGTTCGCGGCTCATCAGGCCGCCGAAGAAGAACTGGTTGGCTACGATGCTCAGCGACTTGATCCACTGGCTCTCTTATCGATCGTGGAATGAGGTGCTGCTGCTGCTGGTCGGCCTGATGCTTCTGGACGGCCCGCGGTACTGCCTCGCGACGACCTGCATGTGTCTTTACGACTGGGTTGCCGACACGCTCAATCCGAAACGCGGCCAGGAAGAGTACGACCACTGCCCGAGCGTCTGCGTCGTCATCGCCGGTCTCAACGAGTCCGAAGTGGTGGCCGCGACGATCGAGTCCGTCGTCGGCACGTACCCGCGCCTCGAAGTGCTCGTCATCGACGATGGCTCGACGGACGGCATGTCCGCTGCCGCGCGACCGTACATGCTCGCTCATCCAGAAATCGTCAGAGTCATCACCAGGCCCTGGCGAGGCGGCAAATCTTCCGCGCTGAACATCTCACTGTCTCACACGAAGGCCGAGGTCCTTGTTGCCGTCGACGCGGACTCGCAACTGGAACCGAATTCGCTGTGGGAGATCGTGCAGCCGTTTAAAGATGAAACAATCGGCGTCGTTTCCGCGACAGTCTGTGTGCGGAACGCCTTTACGAATCTCTGCACCTGGTTCCAGGCCGTCGAGTATCTGCAGTCAATCTTCATCGGCCGCAAAGCGGCGGCCATGCTTCAGGTCCTGCCGATCGCCTCGGGAGCCTTCGCCGCTTACCGGCGCGAGCTGTCCGAGCGTTTGCGCGGCTGGGACGTCGGGCCCGGCGAGGACCTCGACATGGTCATCAGGATCCGAAAACTGGGTTACCGCATCGCCTTCGCTCAGTACGCAATCTGCCACACGGAAGTGCCGACGAAATGGAAGGCTCTCTTCAAACAGAGACGCCGCTGGGAAGGTGACGGACCCGTGCGGCACATCCTGAGAAAACACAACGACATCGCGAATCCGCTGCACAAAAACTTCATGCTGACCAACTTCTTCACGTTCCTCGACAACGTGACGTTCAACCTGCTGTGCGGTTACGGGATGGTTGCCTGGCTGGTCTACATGGTGATGCAGCCGAGCGGGCTCGGCATGGAGCCTTACACCTGGCTGACCATCTACGCGGCCACCGTCGCCGCCGAAATCCTGCCCCTGGTCGCGCTGATGTACTACTCGCCGAATCGGAAGCGAGACGGCATCCTCGCCCTGGCCATTCCGCTGATGCCGATCTACCGGCTCGGCCTGCTGATTCTTCGGATCTATGCCAACACGTGCGAAATCGTCTATCGCAAATCGTTCTACGAAGCCCACGTTCCGACTCATGTCGCCAACGTGACGTGGCGCTGGTAGGTCAGCGATGCACGCCCGTCACAGGTAACCCGCTTCGAGTTACTTTCGTGATGACCCGCGAATCAGCACTGCGTCCGCCCAGTTGGCGTAGTCGAGCACGTTGCCCTGTTGAGCGAACTCGACGTGCAGCGTGAGCTTCTTCGCCCCGGCGAGATCAACCCGTGGCACGGCGACTGGCTCGTCAGATCCCGTCAACCCCTCGCTGCGCCAGACGGAGCGATCGTCGACTCGAACTTCAAAGATCACGCTGCCTCGACCGCGTGCGGCATCGTCGACTCCCACCGACGTCTGGAACGATTTCCACGAACCGTCGAGGTCCCATTCGAGCGTTGTGCCACCGACAACGCCGACCCCTGTGAGACTCGGTCGGCCGCGCATCGTGAGGAACCCGCCGAGCACGTTTCGGCCGAAGCGCGGTGGACGCTTTGTATCGAGAAACGAAGTGATCGTTTGCCGGTCCGGCGTGATTTCTGCAAGCGGCACGGCATCGCCGCCGGAAATCGTCAGCTCGTGAATTTCTTCGTGCGGCAGCGTGACTTTTGTTCCCGCGAGCAGAGTGCCCGTCAACGTCAGACTGTTCGCCGTCGCCTCCTGCAGTTTCAAGATTGTTCCGTCAGACAGAAGCACCGTCCGGACAAGCCCCTCGGGCTTCTCTGCAAAAGTGAGCTCCGGGTTAAAGACCAGCCGCTCAACAAGACGAGCCTTCGGCTGAATTTCGCCGAGCGACGTTTCGATCGTGACCACCTCGTCCTGCAGGCCGACCAGTTCACCCTGCAACCGGTCGCCGTTTCGAAGCACGATCAGATCCGACGTCTCGGTGCGATCGGTAATCGACGAGAGCAGCAGCCCCTGCTTGACGGAATCGGAAGGCAGCGTGAACGCGACGCCGCGGCAGGCCTCGAGCGGAATCTTGATCGGTGGCAGTGCCTCAAACCGGTTCCACCGTGCGGTCAGCTCGGTGTCGTCGATCCGGGTTGGCTCAACGCACAGCCGGTCGCCGGTCGCCAGAAAAACCCACGACTGACCAGCAGCCGGAAGAATCTTCCAGCCCGCGCGAACCGGCTGCCTCAGCGAAATCAGATTCTCCAGGGCGATGCGGTGCGCCGTTCCGGATTCACTTTCGAGCGTGACCTCGTCGTTTGTTAGAGAAGCCACTCGCCCCGTCATCGATTCCCCGTTCGCCATTTCGGCGCGGAACGTCAACTGAGCATTCGCCGGCTGAGACACAAACGCTGTCGACCAGATCAGACAGGCCACGGCAAGGACGAAGCGGCGGTACGTGAGCAGGCGAGGCATCATCGCTTCAGAATCGGCAGGTGATTATTGGGCAGCTGAAGGATGACCAGAGCCATCGCCGTTGCGTACTCGCTGGAAAATGTCATGTCGGTCCAGCTTCCGTCCGGGAGCTGGTCCCGCGTGAGCTGATCGCGGATTGCCGGGTACCACGACTCCCAGAAATCGCCACCGGCCTGATACATCGCCTGGACGGCGTAATACTGGCCGTACCAGTAGTGAGCCTCGAAAAATCCGCGCGGCACGCGCGTCTTGAGATACTGCAGCCCCTTTGTGATCGCGGGGTCGTCATACACACCCGCACTGTAGAGCGCGACAAGTCCCGCTGCCGACCGGGCGAACTGGCTGCTGCTTCTCGGCTTGAGCCGGTAGCGAAAACCGCCGTCACGGTTCTGGCAGCCGCAGACGTATTCGATGCAGCGGTCGACCGTGTCCTTCGGGACAAAGATGCCGCTGTTCCGGGCCGCTCGCAGAGCCATGATCTGGCAGACTGTCACCGAAATGTCAGCTTCCTTCGGAACGTTTTCGTATCGCCATCCGCCTTCGTTATTCTGGCAGGCCACGATCATCCGGACGGCTCGCTCCAGCTTCTCGCGCAGGTCGCGCCGGCGGGACATTCCGTAGACCTCGGCCAGAAACAACGTCGCGAATCCATGTCCGTACATCGGGCCGTGCGACTGCCCTTCCGTGTTGTTGATGAACCCGCTGGGCAGGGATGCTTTGAGAACGAAATCCGTCGCCCGAGTGACCTCAACGCCGAACGGTCCTCGCCCCGCCGTACTGCCCGAGGAAAGAAACGCCATCCCTGCGAGGGCGACCACTCCCACGTTTCGGCCGTAGCCGCGGCCGACTCCGAATGCTCCGTCTGAATTCTGCCGGGCGGAAAGCCAGCGCAGCCCCCGATCGATGCACCGCTGAGTCTCGGCGGTCATCATGCGGACGCCGCTGGTCTCAACCGTGTGAGGAATCAGCGGATCGCCGAACGCTTTCGGGCCAAGGCTGCCGGCGGCGACGGCGGCGAGGAACGCTCGTCGAGGCAGTGCTGAATTCTGTGTCGGCATTCTGAAACCTCGCCTGGGACAGGTGAGAGAATGGCTTTCTGCGTCAACCGTGAATCCTACCACGGCCAGGCGGGTGATTCGACCGGCAACCCGTCATGAGCTGGATGGACCGAAACAGGACTTGCCGAAACCTCACAGCGCATGCGAAAACGGTCGCCGGAAAACCAGACGACCGTTTCGTGAACTTAAAACGCCGAGTTCAACAGACCGCCGGGATTAACCCTCGGCCAGCGGCGTTTTTTTCTCGGTGATCACCGGCCACTCCAGAGCCATATCGGCATTGAGCTGGGTGTATTCGACCCATTCCTCTGGCAGATTGTCTTCCGAGAAGATTGCCTCAACCGGGCACTCGGGGACGCACGCTTCGCAGTCAATGCACTCGTCTGGATGAATAACGAGGATTGCCTCACCCTCGTAGAAACATTCAACGGGGCAGACAACAACACAGTCAGTGTACTTGCAGTTAAAACACGGTTCGGCAACGACGTGGGTCATGGTGAATCCTTTTCAGTTTGGCCCTGCACCCGTGGCCTGATTTCACATCAAACTCGGTGGTGCTCGGCAGGCCGGAATAGTCCCGTCGAAACGGCTCCAGGTGATTGTGTCGGGGTCAGATCCCAAAAGGTGAAGTCGAAAACGCTTCATCCAGTGGCGATATCGGCAACCAGGAGACTGTCAGTGAACACTTCCCGCAGATTTCTCAGTTCCGCGAACCGCATTCCCTTGCTGAACGAAGTCGCGCGGGATCGTAGAACGGCTTTTTTAAGGTGTCAAGACGCACTGCAAACCCTTTCACACCCATAATGAAGATTTGAAATCGTATCTCAACAATCTCCCGTTCTTTATTGGAGCACGTGGAGCACGATCCCGCTGGCGAGATTGACAGAATTCCGGACGGTCGCGCGAGACTGTCGAGGGTTCTCACGTAGCTGGCTGAACGAGATGCCGACAACCCATTCTCACCGATTTGAGGCTCGTGCGACCAGGCGGCTCCCCCGAGCGTCTGAGACGCTGGAATGCTGCGGTGACATTCCAACCTGGCCGAAACCAGGAAAACTTGAAATCCGCCGGTTTCTCAATGTCCTTTTCCGCCTCTTCCTGAGTAGATATAGTGGCGGGCGTTCGCTGTTGGGTTCTGCTGAGCGGAACTTGTGATGCCACAGGATGTTGGATCGACCCGCCTGCGTTCGGAAACGGGTTAAATCGCCAGGTTTGGTCGCCTGACCGGCAGAATCCTGACTGGCAGCATGAATAATCCGCGATGGAACGCGCTCCCTCCTGACTTCCCTCCACGTTGCCGGCTGGAAATTCGCCGGGCGAAATTCGCCGTCTCGATTTCCGCGGCCTCCTGCAGATTGCCTTCGCCATGCAGACGCTCAACGTTTCTTCGAGTGGCCGCTTCCGGTCCGCTGTCAGGTTCCCGGCGAGGCCGCTGCTGCTGGCCGCGTGTCTGCTCGCGACGCTTCTTCCGGGGTGTGCCGAGGACCCGCAGATCACAACTCGGACCGTGCCGAAACCGCCGAAAGACCGCATGCTGGCGGCGATCGTGCCTGTCGGTCAGAACGGCTGGTTCTTCAAATTGAGTGGTCACAGCGAGGCGGTTGCCGCTCAGGAATCGAATTTCCGCCAGCTGCTGACGTCGCTGAAAATCAACCGCGGCGAGCCCGTCTGGGAAACGCCGGAGGGCTGGACCGAGGAGCCTGGCGAGGGCATGCGGAAGGCCACCTTCAAAGTGAAGGGCGAGGGTCCGACGCTCGAATGCACAGTCATCAGCCTGCCCGACCCGAACGGCGACCCCGGATCGACGGACTACCTGCTGGCAAATGTCAACCGGTGGCGAGGCCAGCTCGGCAGGGACAGCCTGTCGAAGGCCGACCTGGAAAAGGAGCTCAAAGCCGACGACGAAATTCACTCACTGGCCGTCGCGGAAAATCTCATCCATGTGACGTGGGTGAATTTCGAAGGCCGTAAGGGCTCCGGTCAGAAGCCGCCGATGGGCGATGCCCCGTTCGCCGGCGGAGCACCTCATGGAGTTCCGCCAGGTGCGGCTCCGTTCGCGAGCGGCGACGGGATGGGCTCAACCGGAAAGGGTCGAATGCTCGCCGCGATTGCCCCGGTCGGAAAAATGGGCTGGTTCTTCAAGATTCAGGGAGACGACAAACTGGTCGCCGCTGAGAAATCGAACTTCGTCGCATTGCTGACTTCGCTGCGGATCGACGGTGACAAACCGGCCTGGCAGACTCCGAAGACGTGGCACGAACTGGCCGGCTCCGGGATGCGGGCGGCGACGTTTCAGATCGGCGAAGGCGCTTCGAAGCTTGAGTGCTCAGTCATTCCGCTGCCATCGGATGACCCGACGGCCAACGATTACCTGCTCTCCAACATCAACCGCTGGCGAGGTCAGGTCGGGCTCGGCCCGATCACCGAAGACGAGCTGATCAGCGACCTGAGAACTTCAGACACAGGTGAGATTCAAATCGTAAAAACCGGCGGCGACCTCACAATTCCGTGGGTCAACATTGGTCGCGGTTCGGACGGGACGAACCCTGCTCGACCGTCGGAAGCCGCTCCCGGTCCCGGACCGGTCGGTCCTCCCGGAGCCGGCTCGCGACCGGCACCCGCCGGGACTGGCCTGGGCCTGACATACAAAGTGCCATCCGGCTGGAAAGACGCGGCTCCCAGGACGCTGGTTCTGGTCGGCTGGGACGTCAAACGGGACGGGCAGGAAGTGCAGGTTTACATTTCGAAGCTGGACGCCCCCGGCTCGAACCTGGTCGCCAACGTCAATCGCTGGCGTGACCAGGCCGGGCTCGAACGGCTCTCCGGAGACGACGTTCGGAACACAGTCGACCCGGTCACTGTCGGCGGTTCGAAAGGACACTCCATCGAGCTTCGCGGTGCAAAGAAGTCGATCTATGGAGCCATTGTGATCCGGGATGGAGCCGGATGGTTCTTCAAACTGCAGGGTGACCCCGGCCTCGCCGAGGAAGAGAAAGCCAACTTCGACGCCTGGTTGAAGTCGGTTCAGTTTGATTAGCTGAATCCTCGACCACGAACAGAAGTCAAAAGTGGCATGAGCATCCAGCCGTTGCGGAATTCTGAATGAGTCCCGGCCTGGAAGGCGATGTCAACCGACGAAACACGCAGGACAATCAGAGCCTGAAAATCGAAAGAAGCGACCATGTCATCAGAAACCCCGAACGCGGCTCCGGCGGATTCGACCCGCCCCGAGACGTTTGGTTTTGAAGCTCCTCCGAGCACCTCGCTGATCGAGGTGCTTCGGCCGGTCCTCGGACCGCTGTCTTCGCTGAAGCTGGCGGTTTCGATGTTTGCCTGCTCGCTGTTTCTGGTGATGATCGGCACGCTGGCTCAGGTCGATGCCGACATCTGGGACGTCGTCGCGCAGTACTTTCGCTGCTGGTTCGCCTGGGTTCCGCTGCGAACTCTGCACCCGCTGTTTGCCCGCATGGAGTCGGTCGAGCCGCTTCGTGATTTCTTCCACGGGTTGAGCCCATCCGTCGGCATCTGGTTTCCCGGCGGCTTCCTCATCGGCGCGATCATGACCGTGAACCTCGTGTCCGCGTTCATCATGAAATTCCACATTCAGGCGAAAGGCAACCGGCTTTACGCGGGGGCCGCGGTGTCGCTGATCGGCTTGTTCGGAATCGGCCTTGCAGTCGCCAGTGGCGGCAGCCAGACGGGAATTCAGGAAGCAGGCATCGAGTGGGACACGCTCTGGGGATGCCTCCAGGTTCTCACCGTCGCGCTGCTGGCGGTCAACGTGTGGGGAATCTACGACACGGCGAAAAAGAAACAGCCCGAGTGGATTCCGCTCACCGTTTCCGCGGTTCTCCTGACGGTCGCCGGCTACTGGCTGTTCACGCTGGAAAAACGATTCGACGATTCCTCGATGCGGATTCTGTGGCAGCTCATCAAGGGCGAGGCACCGGCACTGGTCCTGCTGGCCGGCTTCATCATGGTGTTCAAGAAACGGGGCGGAGTCGTGCTGATCCACGCTGGCATCGCGCTGATGATGTTCAACGAGGTGCTCGTCCATGTCGAGCACATTGAAACTCAGATGAGCATCGAAGAGGGCGAGACCGTCAATTTTGCCGAGGATGTACGCTCGATCGAACTGGCCCTCGTCGACACGACATCCGACCCGAACAACAACAAAGAAATCCTCGTTCCTCGCGCGATGTTCGATTCGACTCACGCCACGTTTGTCGCTCAGTTGGCGGACGAACTGTCCCGGTCGGCAACGGAGGCGGAAAGCCTTTCGAGTGACTCGCACCGCGAAACCGGCACCGTCCCGCAGGGATCGCACGCGGAAATGGTTGCTGCCCTCGCCACGCTGGAAGACATTTCGGTGGACGACGAATTCGAGGCGACCCATCAGGAAGCGATCAAGACTCTCGAAACGGCCACAGAGAAACGGAAAGCCGTCGAGAAAATTGCCGGCCGGCGAGCCGGTCTGCTCGCCGCAGTGACGGCTCTGATCGAGGCCGCGGAATCAACTCCGGACGAAGAGCTCGACAAGGCAGGTCGCGACAAAAAGGTGGCTGCGATCCGCAAGGACCACCAATCGGAAATTGACCAAGCGGCCAAGCTGGCTGCGGAAATGCACGCCCTGCTGCCGGACCTCGCTAAGAATCTGACCGTTGCCGAAACCGCCGTTCGCAAGCTGGTTAACCCGCTGCGTGTTGTTATCAGCGACAAGAATCTGCCGTTTGACCTGCGGATCGACCGCTTCATGCAGAACTCGGATCCGCGTGATCTGAGGTCTGGCGAGGACAACCTGGCGACAGCTGGCGCGGGCCTCAACCTGAAAGCCGCGCCCGTTCGGGCCGGAGTCGGCACCGACAGCGGCGGAGCCGTCGACCTGACATCCGCCTACGTGACGCTGCTCAATCGAGAGTCGAAGAAGGAGATCGGAACTTTTCTGCTGGGTGTCTATTTCCAGCTGATCAACGATACGCGACTGGAGCCCAACGTCGTCGAATTCCAGGGCCAGAAATGGGACCTCGCGCTGCGGTTCGAACGTCACTACAAGCCGTATTCGGTGTACCTGTCGGACGTCAGCAAGAAGGACTACATCGGAACGAGCACCCCGCGCGATTACCGCTCGGTCGTGACGATCACCGAAGAAAACGGAACGACATTCGAACGCGACATCTGGATGAACAACCCGCTGCGCTACGCCGGCGAGACGTTCTACCAGAGCAACTACACACCGGCGAACCCTCGAACCGGTGACGGAGAAAAAACGACGCTGCAGGTCGTCCGCAACACCGGCTGGATGATCCCTTACGTGTCCTGCATGATCGTCGGCACAGGACTGCTGGCTCATTTCTGGACCGTGCTGATTCGATTTCTGAGCCGCCGTGGTTCAGGTCGAACAATCAAGATGGGAATCATCGCCTCGGTCGGAGCGATGTTCGGCTGGGTCGTCATTCCCTCGATGGCTGAGGAAGAAACGACTGAGGATGACGACAGGAAATCTGGCTCTCCCCTCGCTTCGAAATTCAAACCGGCGAAACCCGCTGCGGCTCCGCGAGAAGCAGCACCACCGGAATCAGGCACGGCAAAAGCTGTCTCTTTGATTCTGGCACTCTGCGTGGCCGGCTGGCTGTTCGGCAAAGCAGCACCGAAGAGCGTTACCGAAGGTGAGGCGAACCTCAAAGCGTTCGGCGAACTTCCGCTCGTTTATGAAGGTCGCACAAAACCGTTCGACACGCTCGCCAGAAACAGTCTGCAGATTCTCTCCAATCGGACTACGTTCAAGTCCGAGGTCGAAGTCAAAGACAAAAACGGAAACGTTGTGAAAGGCAAAGACGGCGAACCCGTCATGGAGGAAGTCACACGCCCCGCCATTCTCTGGCTGCTGGATGTGATGTCCGATCCGGAAGTCGCGGGCCGGCACAAGGTCTTTCGAATCGAGAATCCTCAAGTCCAGAAAACGCTGGGCCTTGAGCGACGTAAAGGCTTCATGTATTCGCTCAGCGAGTTCTACAAAGAGCTTCCGAATCTGGCGGCGCAGGCCCGGGTGGCTCATGAAAAAGACGACGGCAAGCGGTCGGCCGACGAACGCAAGCTGCTCGAACTGGAGCGCAAGCTGGGCGTGCTCGACATCCTGATGAACTCGTTCAGCCCGCCGAGCGTACCCGAAGTGCCGCGGGACCGGGATCCGATGGCCATCCAGCAGTTCTTCATGGATCTACAGCGAGTGAAACAGAGTCTCGACCGGTTCGATGAGCGGCAGCCGCCGCTGGCCGTGCCGCCGCTGGTAGGCGACGCTTCGGACGAAGAAACCGTTCTTCCGTCGGATCAGTGGCAGACGTTTTCCCGTGGATGGTTCAACTCCTATCTGCAGGTCAACATCCAGGGTCAGGATTCCAGTGAGCCGGTCAGGCTCTTTACGGAAATCCTCGTCGCGCACTCCAAAGGCAAGGACGGTGCGGACGATTTCAACGAAAAAGTGGCTGAGTACCGCCGCTGGCTCGACCGCAACGGGCCTGAGGACCTGGATCTCGACATGGCCGGTTTCGAGACCTACTTCAACGAGTTTGCTCCGGCTTACTACTCGGCGTTCAGCTATCTGTTCGCGTTTATCTTTTCCGCGGTCGCTTTGCTTGGCTGGTCGAAGACGTTTAATCGGGCGGCATTGCTGACGATCATTGCGACGTTCCTCGTGCACACGTTTGCTCTGTGGGCCCGCATGGAGATCTCTGGTCGGCCGCCTGTGACGAATCTTTACTCGTCCGCCGTCTTCATTGGCTGGGGAGGCGTCCTGCTGGGGATCGTCTTCGAGGCGTTTTACAAAAACGGAATCGGGAACGTCATCGGCAGCGCGCTTGGTTCGGTCACCCTGGGGATTGCCTATCTGTTGTCCGGAGACGGCGACACGTTCAAGGTGCTGCAGGCCGTGCTCGACACGCAGTTCTGGCTGGCAACTCACGTTGTCTGCATCACGCTGGGATATTCGACGACGTTTATCGCAGGAACTCTCGGCCAGTATTACGTGCTGAGCGGATTCTCATCACGCAGGATTACGCCGACGATGAGCAAGGAACTCAGCCGGATGATGTACGGTACGGTCTGCTTCGGAATCTTCTTCAGCTTCGTCGGCACCGTGCTGGGCGGACTTTGGGCCGACGATTCGTGGGGCCGCTTCTGGGGCTGGGATCCGAAAGAAAACGGAGCTCTGCTGATCGTCATCTGGAATGTGCTGCTGCTTCATGCCCGCTGGGACGGCATGGTCAAAGACCGAGGCTTCGCAGTGCTGGCCGTGGTCGGAAACATCATCACCAGCTGGTCGTGGTTCGGCGTCAACGAACTGGGAGTCGGCCTGCACAGCTACGGATTCACGTCCGGAGTCTGGGCAACGCTGTGGTGTTTCTGGCTGAGCCAGTTCGTCGTCTGCGGAATCGGCATGATGCCACGTCGATTCTGGACCAGCTTCCGCGCATGGGATCGGCCTGACAACGAGACGGCAGAAGAGACCGCTTAGGACCGGCGGTGAAATTAAATCGGTATCTGTGGTGAGAGGGTGTAGTTGTAGCGTGGGAGGAGA
>JAQBVJ010000091.1 GCA_027623235.1 Planctomycetota bacterium | reverse complement strand
GCTCCGCCTGTGAGAAGAGGCATCGCGATTTAAGAAGAAGACCCTGTTCATTCATCAGAGCGGTTGTGGGCGATGGGATTGCGGCCGAGTCTCCGTGAGCGATGACCGAGACTGCATGCGGGCGTAAAGCGTCCCAGTCCGACCACGTGCGGACATCCGTCGGATCACCGGGGCGAGCCGCGTTGACAAGCTGGAGAGCGCGAGTAATCCACTCCCGGCACGCGGCGGCCGGGATGTGGTAGCGCGTGATGTCCTGGACCAGGCGATGCAGACTCAGCAAGGGCCCAGTGGATTCGTCGGTCTGATCCCGCCGGAGCATGGAATAATCCACGAGCTGCGCGAGCGCTTCTTCGATCTCCGCCGATGTGTATGTGTGGTCCGACACGGCTCCCACGGGGAGGTTGGGCGGTGCCTTTGCGACTTCCAGTGCCGGTTCCTGGTCCGCCGAGACGGCGTCTTCGAGCTGCCCACCAGACAGAATGTTCGCCAGCCGCTCCGGATCACGCAGCGACTGAGGAAGCGGTTCCGGCGCCAGCCAGGCGAACACATTCAGAATCGCCCGCGCCGCCGGTTTCAGCATCTCCAGAGTCGTCTCCCACGTCGTGGCCAGCGGGCGCGGGTATTTCATCTCGCGTTCGTTGTGCCATTCCCGCGTGCGCGCGTCCTGAGCCTTCCAGCGCTGCAGGTAGTCCGGCAGCGATAAGGTGTTCCGCCCGATGAAGGCGGCGGCCTGCTCCAGCGCCAGAGCCAGACCGCCCAGCTCACCCGCCAGTTCCCAGGCGTATGCCGCATCTGCGTCCTTCCGGGATGCGAATGCGTCAGATGGCGCCCTCCCGGTGCGCGGGTGACCGGAATCGTCCGCCAGCGATTGCCGTTTTCCCTGGGTGCGCTCCAGCAGAAACTCCGCTGCGGCTTCCTGGTCCAGCACATCCAGCGACAGAGACTCCACGCCGGCCCCCCAGGTCGACAGACGCGAGGTGATCAGCACATGCCCGCGCCCGGCCAGCACCGGCAACAGTTCCTCGACAGCCTTTGCCGATTCCTCGTCATCCGCGTTATCCAGAATCAGCAGCCAGCCACTGAGTTCTCTCACCAGGTGCCCCAGCACGGCCCGCGCCTGCTCGGCTTCGTTGTCCAGCGGCTCGGCGTCGGGAGTCAGCACGCACCCCAGCCCGGCCAGGTTCTGCTGCAGACTGTCCGGGCTGTCCGCCGTGACAAACAACACCGCCGAGTAGTCCGCCAGGTGCTGCCACCCATACTCGACGGCCAGCCGAGTCTTCCCCACGCCCCCAGCCCATGAATCGCCTTCCCAGCCACAACCGTCGCATGCGGAGTCCCGGCCCCCGAGAGACTCACCCGCAATTCTTTGAGAGCCTGCCCCCGCCCCTTGAACAGCGACCCCAGACTGAGGAACGGAAGACTGTGCGGCGTGTTCGGCAGTGCGGGAGCATCTGCCGGCAGGTCGTCCGGTTCCTCTTCCACACTCGGCGGCGGGCATCTCCGGTTGATCAGACCGAGCGTGTACTGGTAGCAGTCGTCTTCTCTGGTCTCTGGCTTGACGATGTCGGTGTGTCCGCCGTGCACGGTCTTTGTCTGTCCGGCAGGCAGGCCGAGTGCCGCGCTGAGCGGATCGACCCACTTGTCTGCCGCTCCGATGACAGCCCACACAGGCAGGTGCACTTTGTCCGGAGAAACGGCCTCTGGGGAGTTATCAATGTGGCTCTTGAACACCTCATCGATTTCGGTGACGAACGGACCATGAGCCTTCAGCACCTCCGCATCAGTCAACAGCTTGTCAGCGCCGGGCACTCCCCGTTGCGAGCCCGCCTGTGGTGATGCCATGAGAATCAGGGCCTTCACCCTGGCAAGTGCGACCCCTTGCCCCGTCTCCTGCAGCCGCTTCACGACAGACCTGGCAAGCAGACCGCCCATGCTGTGGCCAATCAGGATGATCCGTTCGTACTGTGAGTCGTCACGGAGATCATCCGCGAAGATTCTTGCCTCGGTCGACAGCGAAACGGATTCTTTCGAAAACAACCGTTTGAAACCCGAGCGATACGAGTAAGCCCCAACGTCCACGTGAGGACAGTCATCGAACAGAAACTTTGGAAAATTTCCCCAGGTGCCATAGCGGTCGCCATTCAAGCCATGCACAAAGACGACCAGGTTCCGGTTATCGACCCCCGAGTGACGGTGAACGATCAACGGCTGGTGCGGATCGGTCGCGTCGATTCCCGGCGGACCGAATTGTGTCTGGTCGATCTTCTTCACGAAACACGTCCTGAATACCGGGCTCACCGGACCAGCGCCCGTCAGCCCGTCGACGGAGAAGCTCGACCAGTCTACAAGGTGTTCAGTTCAAGGAAAGGACAGCGACGAACTGAAAAAGCCTGTCGAGAAAAAGCCTGTCGAGGCCCGGCAAACGGAGTCGTCCTCCATGGAACAGTTCGTCTGGGGCGTCGGTGCGAAGTGGTGGCGACCAGATCCGTGTCATCCGCGCTCAGAAACGCAGAACAGGATTTTCTGGCGAGTGCTTCGTCAAAGCAGGATTTACGGGGCGCAGCCTCCGTGGCGTAAGCTTCCAGCTTGCGATGTTCGCTCACAGAACGTCGGCAAGCAGGATCCTTACCCCACTTTTCAGCCCTGACAGAGCACTCGCCGCTCGTGCCCGGCGAAGGATTGGCTCGCGATGAAGTCTTCTCCTGGTGAACTGAGAACGATTGGCCTTTCCGAGAGCCATGGACGCTGACTGGACTTCGCCTTGATGCGCGACTTGCAACTCCGCAAGAATCCCGCTGCGGCACGAGGCCGCGTTTCTCTCACATGGCGGCGAATTGAAATCCGATGGCAAGTCCTTCCGGTCCGAGTTCCAAACCGGCTCCCGAAGTGGAAGTCTCAAACAGCCAGCGCGTTTCGCTGAGCCTGGTCGGGTTGCTGCATGGCTTGACGCTGGGAAGCCTTCTTCCCGTGCTGCCTCTGTTTGCCCGGCGGACGCTGGGCTACTCGTGGCAGGACACCTCGGTCGTTCTGTCCGGCCTGGCCATCGGCATTCTTGCCGCGCCGACTCTGCTGAGGATTGGGCGAAAGCTGCGTCTGGATGCGCGACTCACCCTGGCGTTCAGCCATCTTGCGGCGGGTGGCCTCGTCATGGCGATGGCCTGGTGGCGTCACAGCGGCGGAGCGGAGCCAGAGACCGGCGAGGTCGTCGCCCGAATTCCGTCGCCGATGCTGGCGGCGAGCTGCGTTGCGATTTATGCGCTGACTCTGGCCCCGGCGCTGCGATCGCTGCCGGAAATGGCGCGAGGCATGTTTCCTCTGCCGACGATGCAAGGTTCTCAGACATGGCGTCTGTGGGCTGCGGTCGGTTTCGTTCTTCCCGCCTGGATCACGGAAGCTGCGCTCGTTCGAGTTCCCTCGATGCAGAGCGGCGTGGCGTCGCTCGACGTGCTGATGATGTTCTGCGGGTGGGGAGGTCTGCTGACGGCCGTCGTGGCGATGTTCGGACGAAGCGGCCCGGCGGATGTGAAGGCCACTCTGCTGGATGATGAAAGCACCGCGCCTGTGTCGTTCAGCCTCGGTCTGATCATCGCGCTCGTTTCCGTGGTCATGGTGCAGAAGTGTCATCACCTGTGGACGGCACCGTACTTTGACGAGGTCGCGCGTCGGAACGCGATTCCCGCGCCGATGGTGCACCGGCTTGTCGTGGTGAGCCAGGTGTTTGAAGTGCTTGGTCTCTACCTGATGACCGGCTTCGTGCGGGTCGGCGGGGCGAGGCTGCTGATGCTGTTCGGCGCGCTGGCATGGGTCGCCCGCAGCCTTCTGCTGGGAGGGATGGAGAGCTGGTACGCGACGGCGTCGTGGCTTGGCCCGAAGCAGCAGCTTGGCGTGCTGTTTCTCTCGCAGGTGCTTTACGGATTGGCTCTGGTGAGTTTCCTCGGAGCGCTCGGCACTGTGGCGAGTCGCCGCGGCAGTCACGGCGGTGGAATGCGAGTCGCTTTGCTGATCGGCATTGCGACGGGATTCGGATTGCTCTGCGGAGGCCTGCTGGTCGGAACTCTGACCGTCGCAAACTCGTCGACGCCGCTTTCGTCATTGATCCAGAAACTCCCCGAAGCCGTCAACGCCGGCGTCTCGCTTTCACTGCGAGGCTGGAGCGGAGTGTGGCTCCTCTCGGCAGCACCCGCGGCAGTCGCCGTGCTGATGCTGCTGGTCTGCCGGCTGCCGGATCGAGTCGAAGAACTCGCCCCGGCCGACAAAGCCGTCACGGCGTAGCTCGGCAGCCCGGTGGCTCCGCAGTCCGTCGAGAAAGTCGCGGCACGACGCAAGCCGTCCGGTCCGAGCGCATTTTTCCCATGCAAAACCGGGCGGCGTTCGCCGCTCCGCTAACTCGATTCGACTTAGGACCGGGTTGGAAATAACGTCCCGTTTCTCTGGGAGGGCGAGGCTCCCGCCGAGCCGTTGATCGCGAGGGCAGCGCGGCTCGGCAGGAGCCTCGCCCTCCCGGCACGCGGTCCCAGATCGGGAACTGATTTCGAACCCGTTCCTTACAGCGCGAAGCAGGCTCCTCATTTTGAGGCGGCCTTCTCCGCTTCCACGATCAACCCGTCCAGAGCACTCTCGACGGATTTCTCTCCCGGCTTGCCGATCCACCTGCGGCGGATCGTCCCTTCGTGATCGATGACGAAGAACGAAGGAGTGGCGGGGCGGCTCCACTGATCGTTGATCGGCCCCTCGTCGTCGAACGTCCTCCAGTTGATTTTCTCCTTCGTCATGATTGCTTTGAGTTCTCCCGGATCGTGGGTCCAGGAATTCACGCCGAGCATGGCAAACGGTTTGTCTTTGAGTTTCGTGACGAGCGACCGCTCGTGTGGCCAGGTGGTCCGTCAGGTCAGTCAGAATTCGCTCCAGAAATAGAGCAGCACCACCTTTCCGCGATAGTCGCTCAGTTGGAATTCCTTGCCGTCCTGGTCTTTGCCTTCGATGTCCGGTGCGACTCGGCCAACTGTCAGATTGCGGATCGCGTACAGCTCCTTCGTCGCTGCCTCGCCGACGGTGCCGGCTCGAATCTTCACGTCGGCGTATTCTCTGGCCGCTCGCTCGAACAGCGATTCCACTCTGGCGGCGAGTTTGTCCTCACCCAGTTTCCTGAGTCCTGGCAGATGGCCCTTCCCGAAAACGATGTCATAGCACTCGGCGAGTTCCTGTCGATCCTCTGCCAGTTGAAGGGCCCCCAGCCGATCGTTCAACATCTGAGCCAGGTACAGACAGCTGGTTCCCTGGATGTTTCGGTGAGGGTTCTTTTCAAGAATGGTGCTCAGGCATTCGGCGTACTCCATCCGGTATCCGTACCGCATCCGGTCGACGACTGGCTCAAGCTGATCACTGAGAACGTGGTCGCGCAGAACCAGTTCGACCGTCTTCGCCGCCGAGCCATCATTGCACCCGGACGGGAAATTCGCCGTGCTCGTTTCCCACGCGATCTGTGCTGCCGAGTCTGTCGAACCGACGACCTGCACCGCGTCCCGCAAGGCACTCAACGCGACCGGGTCTTTCGGAAACTTCGCAGCCAGTTCGACGAACTTCGACGCGAACGAACCCATCCGCTCGACGGCTTCTTTCCGCTCAAGATCGGTCTTCGCGCTCCGCGTGCCACCACTCGCCGGCCGGTACTCGTTCAGGATGGCCGAGTACTGCTGAGCCGGCGTGAGCGAGTCAGCCTGACCGGCGGCGACAACCGGCAGAGCCAGCGAAATCACCGCGACTTTGAAAACGGCATTCATACCAACCCTGCCTTTCGTATCGACTACGGGGCGAGAATCTTCGTTCGTGCCGAAAGGCTAACCCATCTGCCGGACCGAATGTCACTCTTGACGATCGGAGGCTCGCGCACCGTGCTTGCGCAGGACCTCCGCGACCGCCTCGTTTCCCGCGGCGAGCGCGTCGTCCAGCGGGGTGAGCTGGCGGCCGCCCTCGGTGACTCGGTTCATGTCCGCTCCGTGGACGATGAGGATCTCAGCCGTTTTCTGATAGTTCTGCGAATTCTCTTTTCCCTGGGTCGCGGCAACCTCAGTCTGAACATTCCGCTGCCGGGTCTTGCCAGACTGCAAGCTGCACGAGGAAAATAGCCAGCACACCGAATCGATCGGTCTGCCCCTCGCCTTCGATGCACTCGGCCAGAAATAACATTCAGAAATGAGCCGCCCTGACATGACTGTTCGATTTTCACCTGGCTTCGCTGGCCAGCGATTGCTGGGTCACCTTCTGCGGGTCACTTCCGTTCTGCTGCTGATGTTTCCGGCGGTGAATTTCGCGGCGGACGATCCAGTCGACTACGCGAAGCAGATCAAGCCGCTTCTGCAGAAGCGGTGCTTCGCGTGCCACGGTGCCCTGAAGCAGGAGGCCGGACTGCGTCTGGACACAGTCGTGATGATGGCGGTCGGGGGAGATTCCGGACCGGCCATCGTCCGCAAAGATGCCGCACAGAGCCTCATCCTGAAGCGAGTCTCTGCCACCGACCTTTCCGAACGGATGCCACCGGAACAGGAAGGCGAACCGCTCTCCGCCGCGCAGATCACGATGCTTCGTCAATGGATCGCCGCCGGCGCAACCGCGCCGCCGGACGAACGGCCTGAGGCCGATCCGAAAGACCATTGGGCTTTTCAGCAAATCCTCCGGCCGGCCGTTCCGAGCCTCGAATCAGCCTGGATCCGAAACCCGATCGACGCATTTCTCGCCAGAGGACACAAGCAGCAAGGACTGATCCCTCAGAGTGAGGCCTCGCGGATCGTTCTCTTGCGGCGGCTCTACCTGGACCTGATCGGTGTCCCCCCAACGGCAGGGGAAATCGCAGCCTTCGAGAATGACAAGTCGCCAGAGTGGTACGATCGAACGGCGCAACGCCTGCTCGACGACCCGCGACACGGGGAACGCTGGGCGCGGCATTGGATGGACATCTGGCGGTACAGCGACTGGTGGGGGCTCGGCCAGCAACTGCGGAACAGTCAATACCATATCTGGCACTGGCGTGACTGGATCATCGAATCGCTCAACGGGGATACGCCCTATGACGAGATGGTCCGCCTGATGCTGGCTGCCGACGAGCTGCATCCGAACGACCTGGACAAGCTGCGGGCGACCGGGTTTCTCGCCCGCAACTACTTCCTGTTCAATCGGCCGCAATGGATGGAGCAGACAGTCGAACATGTCAGCAAGGGATTTCTCGGACTGACGATCAACTGCGCCAAGTGCCACGATCACAAATTCGACCCGATCCGACAGACAGACTTCTACCGCATGCGTGCCTTCTTTGAGCCGTACCATGCGAGGCTCGATGTCATTGACGGGGAACCGGATCTGGCCCTCGACGGAATTCCGCGCGTCTTCGACGGACGCCCCGACGAGCCGACGTATTTGTATATCCGAGGCGACGAAAAGAACCCGGATCAGTCCGCCGTGATGACTCCCGGAGTTCCGGCGCTGCTCGAGTTTGAGAAGCTGACGATCCAACCAGTCACCCTGCCGGCCGAAGCGTGGCAACCCCAGCGGCGTCCGTGGATTGCAAAGGCCTCCATCGACGCGGCACAGAAGAAGCTGGACGCGGCAGAGGCTGCCCTCACAAAAGCCGACGCAGAACTCGCCGGCGCTCAAGCGACCGCCGCGAAAACCGCCGCCACTCCCAGGCCACCACCACCCGCGACCGAAAAGCCCGCCACTGAAAAGCCCGCCACTGAAGAGCCCGCAGAGGCTGGCACACCTCTTGTCATCGAAGATTTTGCCACGCTGGACAAGTCACGCTGGCAGCTGTTTGGCAGCGGATGGTCTCACTCGGCCGGCCGTCTGGACCAGAAACTGGATGGCCCGACCCGATCGGTGCTGCGGCTGATCGCGAAACCGCCCAGGGATTTCGACGTGACGGTGCGGTTCACGATTCTCGGCGGCAGCATGTGGCGCAGCGTCGGCTTCAGCTTTGACGTGAGTGAAGGCGACCCGACGAAAGATACTTTACCGACCTACCACGAGAAGAACGTCTATGTGAGTGCGTTTGCCGGTGGCTCCAAAGTTCACGCGGCCTACAACGACGCCGGCAAATGGCACTATCCGCCGGGCGGTGCTGTTCGACAGACGCCAGTCAAACTGAATCAGGAATACACGCTGCGAGTCCAGGCCCGCGACCGAATCCTCAACGCGACATTAAACGGCGAACCGGTCATCGCCTGCACAACACCGGTCGCGCGTCGCACGGGTCTGTTCCAGCTCACGACGTTTGATGCGGTGGCCGTTTTTCATGAGGTTCAGATCCGCCAGCTCGACCCGAAGGTGCAGCTGCGCTCGCCGGAGAGCACGCCCTCACCACAGGAAACAGCCGCAGTCAGTCTGCCGATTGCTCAGGCACAACAGCGAGTCGCCGCCGCAGCAGTCGTGATGGCACAGGCTGAGGTGACGGCCGTCAGTAGCCGGGCAGAAGCCTGGCAAGCTGTCTGGAAGGAAGGCACTGCGGACGATGTGAGAGTCGCAACTCACGCGAAAGCCGTTCAGGCGGAACGACAACTGGCGGTCGAGACAGCGAAACACGGTCTCGCCACTGCGGAGCTGAATCGACTGCAGTCCGCAGCAGACAAGACGGCCGCAGCAGAAACCGCCGTTAAGACGGCACAGATGGCTGTCGAAAAAGCGACGACTGCCGCCGCAGTCGAGGTCAAAGCCACAGACAAGATCGCGGAATTCGTCGGCGCAAAGTGGACTCCAACGCGTTTCCTGAATTCAGGCAGCGATGACCCGACACCGGAATTTGCTCCGCAGAGCACCGGCCGCCGATCGGCCCTCGCGAAGTGGATCACTGATCGCCGAAACCCGCTGACCGCCAGAGTCGCGGTGAATCACATCTGGATGCGGCACATGGGCAAACCGCTCGTTCCGACAGTGTTCGACTTTGGACAGAAGGGAACCCGTCCGACTCACCCGAAACTGCTCGACTGGCTTGCGGCGGAGCTCATGGACAACGGATGGAGCATGAAGCATCTGCACCGCCTCATCGTTTCGTCGGCCGCTTACCGCATGAGTTCTTCCGTCTCCGGCGGCGAGGCCAACGCGGATCGAGATTCGCAGAACGATTACTGGTGGCGGCGCGTTCCAGTGCGTGTCGAGTCGCAGGTTGTGCGTGACTCGTTGCTCACGCTGGCCGGGACGCTCGATACCACCATCGGTGGCCCTCCGGTCCCGCGTGCTCAGCAGGACAACTCAACCCGTCGAAGCCTGTACTTTTTCCACTCGAACAACGAACGCAATCTGTTTCTCACGATGTTCGATGAAGCACTCGTGAAGGACTGTTACCGTCGCGAAGAAAGCATCGTTCCGCAGCAGGCGCTCGCACTGACCAACAGCGCTCTCGTTCTCGACGCGGCTTCGAAGATTGCCGGACGACTCTCGACGGGAATGCCGGACGATGCCGCGTTCATTCGTGCCGCGTTCCGGCTGGTCGTCGGCATCCACCCCGGCGATGAAGAGGTTTCCGCCAGCGTGGCCGCCATCGAGTCCTGGCGGAAACTGCCTGGCGGTTCGGAGGATTCGGCGCGAGCCAATTTTGTCTGGGCTCTGATCAACCACAACGACTTCGTGACGATGCGATGAGTGCATCGGCAGGAGAGGCATGATGACGAACACCAATCTCGATCGCCGGACGTTTCTGTCTCGGTCCGGCCAGGGGTTCAGTGCCCTGGCGCTGGGGGCGATGCTTCACCAGGACGGCTACGGACGAGACGGCATCTGGACGCCTCCGACTGGCCAGCCACATTTTGCGCCGAAGGCGAAGAGCGTTATCTGGCTCTTCATGAACGGAGGCGTCAGCCAGGTGGAGAGCTTCGATCCAAAGCCGATGCTGACAAAGTATGCCGGCAAGACGATTACAGAAACGCCGTTCGCCGAGGCTCAGGATCCGAAGAAGCTGGCCATTGAACGTCTCGTCGTTCCCGATGGGAACGGAAATCAGCGAAACAAGCTGTATCCGCTTCAGGTCGGCTTTCGCAAACACGGAGAGAACGGGACGGAAGTCAGCGACTGGTTTCCTCACATCGCGAAACAGGTCGATCAGCTCGCCATCGTTCGGTCAATGTGGACCACCGACAGCAACCATGGAGCCCAGACGCAGTTTCATTCGGGCCGGCATCAGAACGATGGCGACTTCCCCACGCTCGGTGCCTGGGTGCATTACGGCCTGGGATCGCTGAACGACAATCTGCCGCAGTTTGTTTCGATCGGTAATCGCGAGTACTGGAACAAACGAGACGGCCATTACCTCGGGCCGGCGCATGACGCGGTCCCGATCCGAATTGATCCGAACAACCCACTCGACTTCAGCCATCCGGCTCGACCGTTTTCTACAGAGGCGCAGCAGGTTGGAAAGAACCTGATTGAACGCCTCAACTCGTTGCGTGGAGTTGAGTATCCGAGCGACCCCAGGCTCGCAGCCCGGATCGCCTCTTACGAGCTCGCGTTTCGAATGCAGCAGTCAGTGCCGGAAGTCGTGGACTTCTCCCGCGAGACGGCAGAAACGCAGTCTCTGTACGGGCTCGATCAGGCACCGTGTCGAAGTTTCGGCATGCAGTTGCTCGCGGCCCGGCGGATGGTCGAACGCGGCGTCCGCTTTATTCAGATTCAACACGGCGCCGGCGGCGCGGGGGCGTGGGACGCGCATGGCGGACTCCAGAAAAATCATTCGAAGAATGCACTGGCCGTCGACCAGCCAGTCGGAGGCTTGCTGGAGGACCTGGATCGTCGCGGCCTGCTGGACGAAACGCTGGTGATCTTCGCGTCCGAGTTCGGTCGCACTCCGGGTTCGCAGGGTGCCGACGGCCGAGATCACCACATCTTCGGCTTCTCGGTCTGGATGGCTGGCGGCGGGTTGAAGCGGGGCGTCGTTCACGGTGCGACAGACGAGATCGGATTCCACGCAGCAGAAGACCGGCACTACGTCACCGACATCCACGCAACCATTCTGAAACAACTCGGACTCGACTCACGCCAACTGGAGATACCAGGCCGCAAGCGTCTCGACATCGACCACGGGAAGCCGATCGCAGAGATCATTGCCTGATCGCAATTTCCTGTCGCCATCGCGAACTCTCGGCTGATTTCAGAATAACAACGGCCCTGCGCGAGAGATGTCGCCGACCGACGGAAGCGATTTCCTGTTTACCGCCGAAAGAACCGCCCACCCAGGTGCGATGGCTCTCAGGAATCGCGACAGTAGCGTCGTTCCAGCCGGATTTCGCATTCCGTTTTCTTGACCACAGACGAACTCCGATAAGCACAGCGATCCCAGCAGCTCATCTGTGTGCATCTGCGGTTCATGAAAACACCTTCGGGACGTCGCTGAAATCGAATTCTGAAACGCTGTCAAACGTTGCAGTCATTCTTCAGTGCGAGCATTCAGACTCAATGAGAAAACGTCATGAGCGGCTTTCGAAAACTTTTCGCGGTCTTCCTTCCGTTTTGCCTGCTGCCGGCAGGGCACGGAGCCTTCGCTCAGCAGGGACCGGCTTCCGTCGCGGTTTCTCCGATTGTTGAACGCGATCTTGCAGCGGGGCAGACATTTGTTTCGACGATCATGCCGTACAAGTCGGCAACCATTGGAAGCGCTGTCGACGGTCGCGTTGCGGATTTTCCCGTCAACGAAGGTGACGCGGTCAAAAAGGGCCAACCGCTCGCCCAACTGCTGACCGCGACGATCGAACTGGAACTGAAAGCCGAGGAGGCGGAACTGACGTTTGGGAAAGCCGAGCTGGAAGAACTGGAAAACGGGTCTCGTCCGGAAGAGATTGAACAGGCCAGCGCTGTAATGCTGGCCGCGAAAGCCGCGATGGACTACCAGCAGACTCGGCGGAAGCGATTGAACGAGCTTTTCACCCGGAACGCGGTGAATGAAGACGAGATGCAGCTTGTCGTGTCCCAGTCGGTGAAGGCCGAGCAGATGTTTGCGGAGTACCGGGCCGCGCACAAACTGGCGGTTGACGGTCCGCGGCCAGAGCGAATTGCGCAGGCACGAGCTCGTGTCGCCGTCCAGCAGGCGCGCGTCGACAAGCTCAAAGATCAGATCAAGAAGCACACGATCGTTTCTCCGTTTGATGGATTCGTCGTCGCGGAACACACGGAGGTTGGACAGTGGGTCAAACAGGGCGAGCTCGTCGCGCAAGTCGTCGCACTGCACGAAGTCGAGATTCTGGCTCATGTGCTGGAGAATCAGGTTCCCCACGTGAAGATCGGAATGTCAGTCCATGTGGAAGTGCCGGCACTGCCTCAGCAGCTCTTCACTGGTACGGTCGTCCGAGTGGTGCCTCAAGCCGATCTCCGTTCGCGAACATTTCCCGTCAAAGTTCGAGTTGAGAACGAGATTTCGGAAGATGGCCCCTTGTTGAAATCGGGAATGCTCGCGCGAGCGACGCTACCCACAGGAGCAAAACGCCGCGCCCTGCTGGTTCCCAAAGACGCACTCGTATTGGGCGGCCCGTCTCCGGTGGTTTATGTGGTCGACACCGCTCAGGGAAATGCCCGGACGGGAAAAGCGAGGCCAGTCCCCGTGAGAACCGGCGTTGCGGACGGACGATTGATCCAGGTCGAGGGCGAATTGAGTCGCGGTCAGCTCGTCGTGGTTCGAGGCAACGAACGTCTGCGGCCGGGGCAGGAAGTATCGGTGGTCGAGGAGTTGAAGCCGGATGCCGAGCCAAGGGCAAAGGCTGTCAATTCGACGCGTGATTAAGGACAGCCGATGCAGCTGATCGAATCCATTATCCACAATCCCGTCAAAGTGACGGTCGGCATCCTGCTGGTTGTGCTGTTCGGCCTGGTCGCGCTCGACCGGATGCCCATGCAGCTGACACCGGAAGTCCAGCGGCCAACGATCTCAGTAGAAACCAACTGGCCAGGAGCGAGTCCGCAGGAAGTTGAGCGCGAAGTCGTTCTGGAACAGGAAGAGCAACTGAAGAGCGTCGAGGGAGTCGTCAAACTGAGTTCCGAAAGCTCCGACTCGAAGGGCACGATCACGCTCGAATTTCAGGTCGGCACGAACATGGACGAAGCCTTGTTGAAGGTCAACTCACGTCTCCAGCAGGTTCCCGAGTACCCCGAAGACGCCGACCAGCCAGTCATCAGCACCTCCAACGCGTCCGATCGCCCGATCGCCTGGTTCATCCTCAGCAGTCGTTTCCCGTCCGACGCCGATCTGGCAGCGTTTCAGAAGGAGCATCCGGAGGTCAAAACGGAGCTCGACCGGATCCGTCATACCGAGAACGTCGGCCTGGCAATGTTGAGGCTCCGACTGCTGGGAAAAGGTCATCCCTCCGTGAAAGAGAAGCTTCTACCACCGGACGGCACAGACGTGACGAAGCTGCGGCGGTTTGCAGAAGACGAAATCGAAGCAAGATTCGAGCGTGTCTCTGGAGTCTCACAATCAAACGTGCTGGGCGGTCTGGAAGACGAACTGCAGATCGTGATCGACCCGGAACAACTGGCCGCACGCGAGCTCACGATTTCCGACGTGCGAACCGTGCTGCGAGGCCAGAACGCGGATACATCGGCGGGGGATTTCTGGGAAGGAAAACGCCGCTGGGTCGTTCGCACCGTCGGCCAGTTCCGCTCCATCGAGGATGTCGAGAGTCAATTGCTCGCGGTCCGAGGAGGCGCTCCCGTTTACGTCCGAGACGTGGCCACAGCACGGCAGGGGTACAAGAAACCGGACGGTCTGGTACGCCGATTTGGTGAATCGAGCATCGCGATCAACTGTGCCCGTGAGACCGGAGCCAACGTGCTCGACATCATGGATGGGCTGCGGGAAGCAGCGGCAGATATCGACGAAAACATTCTGAAGCCGCGCGGACTGCAACTGACTCAGGTCTATGACGAAACGGAGTACATCTACTCTGCCGTCGATCTCGTGAAGCAGAACATCTTCATCGGCGGTGCGCTGACGATGATCGTGCTGATGCTGTTTCTGCATCCTGGCGTGCGGACACTGATGATTGCTCCCTTCGTGATTGTGACCGCAGTCGCCGCCGCGTATCTCTCTCCGTGGTTCTTTGCGGTGTCTCTGGCAATCATGATCGGCGCAGGCTTCTGGTTCGCTCGCGGCGCCCTGGTCGTCGGGCTGGCCATCCCGACCAGCATTGTCGGAACCTTCCTGTTTCTTGGGCTGATGGAGCGATCGCTGAATGTGATCAGCCTGGCCGGACTGGCATTCGCTGTCGGCATGCTCGTCGACAATGCCGTCGTCGTTCTGGAAAACATTTTCCGACGATATTCGCTGGGAGAATCTCCGTTTACAGCGGCAACCAAAGGCACGCAGGAAGTCGTCGGAGCCGTCATCGCCTCCACGTTGACGACGATCGCCGTTTTTCTTCCGGTTGTTTTTATCCAGGACGAAGCCGGCCAGCTGTTCCGGGACATCGCACTGGCAATCAGCGCGGCTGTCGGTTTGTCGCTGATCGTGTCCGTGACGCTGATCTCAACGGCATCGGCACGACTGTTGCGACGACGCGACGAGACACCTCAATCGGAGTCGTCGACATCGGCGGCGCTCGGCCAGGGCCATCCGCAAGGCCGAACCGAATCGGTCGATGGCGAACGGAGCGAACCCGGAGCATCCAGTCGCTCCTCGAACGTCATGATCCGAGCAATCGTCGCTCTTTCTTCGAGCTTCGTCACCGCTGTCGTCGCGACGAACAACTGGATTGGTCGCGGCCTGACGCGGCGACTCGGCGTCGTCTGGCTGTTGATCGGTCTGTCGCTGGGATTGAGCTGGCTGATGTGGCCCAAGGTGGAATATCTGCCGAGCGGCAACAGGAATCTGGTCTTCGCAATTCTGCTCCCACCGCCAGGTTACAACCTGAATCAGTTGATGGAACTGGGGGAAACAGTCGAAAGCGAACTACGGCCGTACTGGGATGTCGTCCCGGACAGTCTCGAAGCCAGACAGCTCGACTACCCGGTGATCGGCGATTTCTTCTTCGTCGCCCGCGGCCGTCAGGTGTTCATGGGACTGCGGACTCTTGAACCGTCCCGGGTGGGAGAGCTCGTTCCGCTCGTCAGGCAGGCGGGATCAAAACTGCCGGGAACGTTTGTGGTGGCCAAGCAATCGAGCTTGTTCGAGCAGGGATTGACCGCCGGACGAACGGTCGAAGTCGAGATCATCGGTCCGGACCTGGGAAAACTTGTCGCGATGGGAGGCCAGATTCTGGGACAGGTCAAGCAGCTGATGCCAGACGCACAGGTCCGTCCGATTCCAAGCCTCGATCTGTCCAGCCCGGAAATTCATATCTCGCCCAAGCTGCTTCAATCGGCGGAAATGAAAGTCAGCACTGCCGATCTGGGTTACACAGCCAACGCACTGATCGATGGAGCTTACGCCGGTGACTACTACCTTGGCGGAGACAAGATCGACCTGACAATCGTCGGCCGTACGCAGCAGGTGCAGAACACACAGGACGTCAAGTCGCTGCCCATCGCCACTCCTGAAGGCATGGTGATCCCCCTGGAAGCCCTCGCCTGGGTGGACATTACGAGCGGCCCCGAGCAGATCAACCATCGCGAACGTCAACGCGCGATCACGATCGAAGTCTCACCTCCACCCGAGATGGCACTGGAAGATGCCATGGAGCAAATCCAGTCCGAGGTCCTGCGGCCGATTACAGCCAGCGGCCAGCTCGCTGGCGGATACCGGATCAGCCTGTCTGGAACAGCGGACAAGCTGCGCGACACGTGGCAGGCGCTGCGGTTTAACGTGATGCTCTCGCTGCTGATCACCTACCTGTTGATGGCCGCCCTGTTTGAATCATGGCTCTATCCGTTCGTGATTATTCTCGCCGTTCCACTGGGAGCTGTCGGTGGAATTCTGGGCCTGGCCGTTTTGAATCTGTTCGTACTGCAGTCGCTGGACGTGCTGACGATGCTGGGTTTTGTGATCCTGATCGGAACGGTCGTCAACAATCCGATTTTGATCGTTCACCAGTCGCTCAACCACATCCGGGAAGATGGCCTGACTCCGCGCGATGCGATCCTCGAAAGCGTACGAACTCGCATCCGCCCAATCTTTATGACCACGGCGACAACAGTCCTCGGGCTGCTGCCACTTGTCGTCTTCCCCGGAGCCGGCAGCGAGCTGTACCGCGGGCTGGGCAGCGTCGTTCTGGGCGGACTGCTGGTGTCAACGGTGTTCACCCTCTTCCTGGTACCGACACTGTTCAGCCTGACAATGGATGCGAAGCAGGCGATTGTCGCATTGCTGTGGCCTCAAACGGAGGCCTTCGAAGTTGCTGGCACTCCCTCTACGGAGAGGCCCCAGTAACCAGCAATGCGGCCCACCAGGATTTCGCTCCGATAACGGCCGTAAAGCAAAACCGACGACCGGCACGGTGGCTCAGCCGAGCAATTCAGGAATCACGCTCCCGTTGGCCGTCAATCGGACCGGGCGGTTCAGACGGTCAGGAACCGTTGTCTCGTCCCCAATCCCCTTGAGGTGAAAGACCGTCGCGAGAATGTCCTCGGGACTGATCGGGCGGTCTTTGACGAAGGCACCTCGCGAGTCTGATGCGCCCACCACGACTCCGGGACGAGCGCCGGCCCCTGCCATCATCACGCTGTACACGTTGGACCAGTGATCGCGGCCGCCACCTCGATCCGACCGATTGATTTTCGGGGTACGGCCATGCTCGCTCAAACACAGAACGAGCGTTTCGTCGAGCAGTCCTCGTGATTCCATGTCGAGAATCAGAGTGCTGACCGCCGAATCGAAGCCCGGCAGCAGCTCATTTTCAAGCCGCGAAAAGTGGTTGAAGTGAGTGTCCCATGCTGTGTTGACGACTTTGAATTCGTCCCAGAAGACCGACACAAACGGGCATCCCGCTTCGAGCAGACGACGGCCGGTGAGCACGGATTGCCCAAACAGCGTCATGCCGTACTTCTCTCGAAGTGGCATTGGTTCGTGGCCGATGTCGAGGGCGTCTCTCAGCTTCTGCGAAGTCATCAGCGAATGCGCCATTTCCTGAAACCGTCCAAGGCTTCGTGTGGCGGACGATTCGTCGATTCGTCGGTTCTCTGCGTCAAACTGCTCCAGCAGGCTTCGTCGCCGATCAAGCCGGTCGAGCGTCATTTCGGAACGCAGCTGAGCATCCTTTGAGACCCGCAGCCGACTTTCCGGGGTGATCCCGAGAAACGGATCTTTCACGGGGACATCCTTCAACCGACTGAAGAACGACACACGCGGAACTTCCCGAGTCGCCTCCCCCTCAAATTCTGTCCAGACCGGATCGTAGCCGTGGCCAAGGAACGCTCCGTACGGACCGGCTCGACGGAACACCGGCGAGTGCGAGCTGAACCGGAACGGCATTCCGATACTCCGGGGAATATCGCCGACCGGCTGCGCGCCTTCGCTGTCCTCCAGATAGTCGAGCACGCTGCCGAAAAAAGGATGGTGGCGACTGTCAAATGGATTCGTCTCGCTTGAAAAATCGACTGCGGGATAGCCAGACAGCGTGTAGAGATTCGAATGGTTGTTGTACTTGTGTGTCATCGATCGAACGATCGCCAGGCGATCGGTGAGCCGCGCGATCTTCGGCAGCTTTTCGCAGATGAACGTTCCAGGAACGGCTGTCGAGGCAGGATCCCACTTACCGCGAATTTCCGCTGGCGCGTCCGGCCGCGGATCCCAGGTTTCAAACTGCGACGCCGCCCCCTGCAGGTAGAGCAGCAGAATCTGCTTTGCCGCTCCGAAGGACTCCGGCAATGCAGCAGGAATCGATCCTTCCGCGCGAGGCTGCCGCGAAGACGCACCCGCTGCGGCTCCGCCCAGGAAACCGACGCGAATGAGGTCGCGCCGGTTCAGGGTCGGATGAAGCGGGTTTGCAGATCCCAGAATTCTCAGCACGGTTGCCTCCCAATGTGAACACCGGCAATTCTACTCTGCCGATTCCGCTTTGGCAGCTTTCGCTTCGCCCGGCTCGATGAATCCATCCTTGTTTGTGTCGAGCTTCTCGAAATCTGCCTTTTCACCGAGAAACTCTTTGAGAGTCACATCGCCACCCCCGTTTCGATCCATCCGCGTAAATCACTCGGGCTGATCCTTCTGCGCCGGACGCGTCACGACAGTCGTCCCGGTTTGAGCGACCCGGCCGTAGTTGTACCCAGCGTTGCCCCGCGCGAATGTCACGGCAATCGTCATCGGGATCTCATCAGCCGAAATCTCACCGTCCTGATTCGCATCAAGTATGAGAATGCGCTTCTGAGCTGTCCGCATTTCCCGGAGGCTGAGCCGACCATCGCCACTCAAATCGAGAGTCTGAAATAACGAATTACCCTGATTTGCAACACTAGCCCGCACCTGACTCACGAGTGGTGGGCTTCGATGCGCCGTCAGACAACGCCGCAGGAGTCTCCGCCCCTCCACACAGTCCGTGAGAACAAACTGCCTCCTGCCTCTGATCTATTCTCGACGATTCCGACAGTTTGGCAATCGCAGACAAACCGGGGTCCACTTCAATTCAATCTTTACCAGAGAATTTGACGGTGGACGACATGCCCATGAAAACACACAATCGATGACCTGGCCCAGGTCGGTCAGCACAAATCCCAACAGGCAGATCGGACCGATCAGGATGGCTGAGCAGACAATTCGAGTCGGCATCAACGGAACCGGGTTCGCCGCCAACTACACCGCCGCCACCTACGGAATGATCCCACACCGAAACGGAGTGAGTATCGAACTGGCGGGCGTCGTTTCCGGAACGATCGAAAATGCCCGACGGTTTGCTGACCAGCACGGCGTCACTCGTGTCTGGGACACTCATCAGCAAATGCTGGATGGCGTCGAACTGACCATCGACAACATTTGTTGCGCCAACTTCGCTCACGGCCAATACACGATCGAAGCGGCGCAGAAAAATGTTCCCGTGATCGTTCTCGAAAAACCACCTGTGATCTGGCCGGGCTACGCCGAACAAAAGACCGCCACAGCAAGAACCCGAAAATACGAATCGCTTGCGTTTCTGGATGAGGTACTGAATGCCGTCCAGAACAGTCGATCCAAACTTCTATACGCCGAGGATTTCGTTTACTTCGACGGAGTCAAAGGACTTGTCGAACTTCTCGTGGAAGCCAGAGCGACAGGCAAGGGCAAAGTCCTTTACCTGCGTGGAACCTGCGCTCACCAGGGGTCACACGCTCCCGCCTACGACACGCCGGCGCTTTCGGGCGGCGGAGCTCTCTTCAACAAGGCCTGTCACCCGTTAGGTCCGGCATTGTTTCTGAAACAGGTCGAGGGACTCCTTGAATCCGGCCGTCCCATTCGCCCCGTCAAAGTGTCAGGCCTCGCCCTGCAGGTGCTGAAGCATCAACCGGAGGTCAGCGGCGAGTTTTTTCGAGTCATGCAGAATGTCGATGACTTCGCCAGGATCACTGTTGTGTTTGAGGATCAGACGGTCGCCGAAGTGCACGGCCACGACCTCAGCATCAGCGGTATCCGAAACGAATTGTCGGTGATCACTGATTTCGCGCAATTCGATTTGCGAGTCAATCCGAACAATGAAGCGGAATTGTTTCTGCCCGATGCAATGCACGCCGGAAACCTGCTCTTGCGAGAGAAGCTGCCCACTCCGCAAGGGACGAGCTTCCCGCGGCCGAACCAGTTTAACTCACACGGATACGTCAACGAGATGAGCGATGCTGTCGCGTGTGCTCTGATCAGCGATCAGTTTCCACAATCGGGAGCGCTCATGGCGTGGGACACAATGGCTGTTCTGATGGCAGCCTACGAAAGCGCAGAGCAGAATTGCTCCTTCATCGACGTCACGGAATTCACAACAAAGGGCCGGCAATTCAATGAGACGGAAATGCCGACACCTGCGAGGTTCGGTCGAGTGTTTCAGCGGCGCTGATTCAGCTGGCTTTTAGTCGAGCCTTCCAGACAGGAACGCTTGCAACCGTGTAGACGGCCCCGGCAGCGAAACACGCCCCTGCAACGATCAGGGAAACGGCGCCGTACCCTGACCGCTCCGCAACGATCCCCAGCAATGGAGCCCCACCTAACATCCCTGTGTCCATGACCATCAGCGAAAGCGCTGCACCGGTACCTCGCTTCTCTGCGGGAAAAGGCTCCATAAACAGCGCCGTTGCCGTGTGAAACATCAAGGCATGACCTGTACCACAGACAAGGGCGGACACGATCAGCTGCGTCCAGGGATTGGCTTCATCGATTCGGGAAAATATCAACATGCCGCTTCCCATCGTGAGACACCCCGCAAGAAGGACTTTCCTTCGACCAATCCGATCCGGAAGGCGCCGTGACGCGAGTCTGACGGTTAGTCCCCAACCTGCATAACAGACGAAAAACCAGGAAACGGCAGAGTCTTGAAAACTGCCCGGATAGGAGGCCGCAATCTCATCAACAAACCGAGTCATGAAAATGAATGGCACGGTCATGCACATGCCGAATGTAAATTGAACCAGACATATTGCGCCTGGCCAATGATTCCTGCCGCTCTCAAGAAAACTCCGCAGGCGAAACTGACCTGTTCCCCCGGATCGGTCCTGGTCCGGCAACAACAACAGAAACAGTGTCGGCAGCAACAGCGCACCGGTGGCCGCTAGAAACAGGAACACAAAATCATCTCGGGAACGATCGCCTGTCAAAATCAGCTGGCCAAGGAATGGCCCCACAATGATCCCGACGAATCCGCCACACCCGAGAACGCCGATTGCCTCGGTACGGCGAGCCTCTGGAGCAAGTTGCGTGATGTAAGCCAGGCTGCTTGAAAACACGAAGGATGCTCCAAGGACATTTACGGCGCGAGGCCAGTAAATCCATACGGTGGCAAGGTCTTCGATCAGGAGGTTCGACAGTGTCCCCAATCCGAACAGCACCTGGCCGAGCAACCACATCCTTCGAGAGCCAAACCGATCAATCCATTGGCCGATCCACGGGCGTGCGAGAAGACCAAAGAGAGCTCCTGTCCCCATGACCCTGCCAATGTCAGCGTCGTCACCGTCAAGAAAGGTGATCCAGCGAGCATAGTGGGCCATCATCGAGTTCGATAAGACGAATCCCACCTGGCTGACAAATGCTAAAGCGAATACTCGGTCGTACAGCCTCAGGTCCCGATTTGAAGGTGACAACTGATCGAGCCCTTGCTATGGCCGACGAGGCTTTCGCCTTACCCTTACTGTGTTGGGTTGGATGCCTCAAAAAAAAACTCCCACGGACACTTTCGCCCGTGGGAGTCGAATTTAAGCTGGTTACCCAGACTCAGATTAGAACGTGCCAACAGTTTCGCCGTCGGAACGAAGCAGAACCCTCAGGTAGGTATTCTGGTCGATATTCTCGGTGATGAACCTGACCGTTCCGTCACCAAGCAGGAAATGACAACCACCCGTGTGATAGCTGTTGAACCCTGCGGTCGAGTTGTCCTGAGTCAGTTGAGTTCCAACGCTGTTGTTCGCTCCATCCGTCTTCGTATTGATCCGAATGACCTGCCCCGGAATAGTCGCGGGCGTAGCCGGGTAAGTGGAATTAATAGGCGTACCGATCGTGCCAGTCCCCAGGAATGCACCAGGATTCGTGCCTCCGGCGCCATCGAGTCCCGCCCAGACGGAGCACTCACTATTGATCAAGGTCGTGGACCCAGCCGCGGTGAGAACGCACACACGACCCATTCTTCGCTCACCGACAAAAACGACATTTGACGTTCCGTCCTTGACATCACGGAATCGGGTCTTTGTGTTCTGACCAAACATCCCCTGGCACTGCCGAGTGAGGTCAGCAGCCGAATTGACGCCCAGAGGATCGTTGGGATGCCCGACTCCAAAGTTGCCCGGGTAATTATTCGTTCCGAACATTGGAATTGTCGTACCGGCAATCTGGTCCGGACCGACATCAGACGGACATCGGTAGGCAGTCAGAATCTCCGCGGCCAACGGGCTGTTATTTGCCGATTCCAGTTGTTCCGTTGTCTGGATTCGCTTGTACAGGGGGCCCTGATCAAGATGCGGAAGGATCAGGGTCGACCACGCCAACTGGTTAGAGACTGGGGCGGTCCACGAAGTGTGGATGAATCCTGGCGGGAACGATCCGCCAACTTCATGGTAGTTGTGAATGGCAAGGCCGATCTGCTTGAGGTTGTTCTTGCACTGTGTACGGCGAGCCGCTTCACGTGCCTGCTGAACAGCCGGAAGGAGCAGAGCGATCAGAATCGCGATGATCGCGATCACCACAAGCAGCTCGATGAGTGTGAATCCTCTCTTCACTCTGTTTGACATACCTGTTCTCCTGAAAAACTGAAAATGAAAACGATGAAGACCCTGACCACCAAGGCCAACAAATCCACAATCGAAACAGCGTAAAGTGAAAAAATCGGCAAAGCAAGCCGGCGCAGTGGCATTTCCGCGGATTAGCGCAAATCCCGAGACGCCATTTATCGGCCGGCCAGGCCACTCTCTGTGGCCAATTGCCATTCGGGAGTTCGATTGTTGAAATAGGCGGCCAGGTTCCGCACATTCCTTGAATTTGCGGGAATCTGCCAGTGTTCGATGTGAGGGCCAGCGGCCCGGACAGGTAACTCAATGCACGATAGCGTCGAAATCTCGGGAGTTCATCTCCGGCTCGGAGAGCCTGACCGCTCAGGAGGCGAGTGGATCGGCCAGAAAGATTCGTTGCAGCAACTGCTGGCATGCTGGCTTGTCGTCGACGAGAAAGATCTGCCGTTAGCGCCACGAATTGTCGGCAGCCCTGGGATTGGAAAAACCACGCTGGCCATCGCAGCGGCTCGCCATTCGCAGAAAGCTCTCTTCATTTACCAGTGCACAGCAGACACTCGGCCTGAGGATCTGCTTGTCACACCCGTCCTGGATGACAACGGGCGGATTCGGTACCACGCGTCTCCACTCGTCACTGCGATGATTCAAGGGGGCGTCTGCGTTCTCGATGAGGGCAACCGTATGAACGAGAAGTCGTGGGCGAGCCTGGCACCGCTTCTCGACCACCGCCGCTATGTCGAGTCCATCGTCGCCGGGATCACGATTCATGCTCACGCCGACTTTCGATGTGCCGTCACGATGAACGATGACGAGTCGACGTTTGAGATTCCGGATTACATTCTGAGCCGGCTTCAGCCGACGCTCGCGCTGTCGCATCCCGCTCGGCACGACGAGCTCGCGATTCTGCAGTACCACCTGCCGTTTGCCGACGACGAGATGCTCAGTCTGACTGTCGAGTTCCTCCAGCAGTCACACGAACTGAATCTCGATTTTTCGACTCGCGACGGAATGAACGTTCTGCGGTACGCCCTCAAGCTGATCGCTCAGAATCCCAACCACCCGCTCGGTCGGGATGCGACCTGGCGACGGTCGCTCCAGGCCTGTCTGGGAGATGAGGCACTGGACCTGTCGTCGCTCGCCGACCGGCAAAGTCAGACACTCGGAGGCAACGTCATCCCGATGGGGCTCGGCGATTTCTTTTTCAACCCCGGCGACCCGCTGCATCCGGACACGATGGATGAAGACGACTTTGACGACCCTTACGATGAGGACCCGGAAGAAGAAGACGAAAGCGGATTCTGAACCCGGATTCCTTTGAGGTCAGCATGCTCAGCGAGTTTCTTCAGATCAGCCCGAAAATCAGCGTCGCCCCCGTCCTTCATGGCAGTGGCGATTTCGCGGTCGAGATCCGACGGATCATGCTGAGCCACAAGTTCGACTGCCTCGCCGTGCCTCTCCCTCCGTCGTTTCAGGACGATGTCGAGCGAGGCATCGAGTTTCTGCCGCACATCACAACCGTCGTGCAGGAAGAACTCCCGGAGTTCCGGGGCCTCACCGAGTTCGACCCCACCAGTGAGGAAGGCGACAGTGCCGAGTCGATTCTGACTCACCGCGTCAGCTACGTCCCGATCGATCCGTGCCAGCCGGTCATCGCTGCGTTGCGAGTCGCGATCCAGGAACGAATGCCGCGAGCCTTTATCGACCTCGAAACAGAGCAGTTTGTGTCAAGCGGCCTCGTTCTTCCGGATGCGTATGCACTGAAGAAAGTCTCGCTCGACAAGTTCGCGGCCGCCGTGCTCCCAGCCATCCCGCGAGTTGCCGCCGGGCAGCCACGCGACCGCGTTGTCCACATGGCAAATCGTCTGAAGCAGCTCTCCGAAAAGTTTCGGTCGATCCTGTTTGTCTGTTCGATCGCCGACTGGCCGTGGGTCCGCGAAGCCTTCGTCGAGAATTTTCAAGCGACAGCCGAAGACGATCACGTCGAGGCGACGCAGCTCCTCAGTGTCGACGAAGCCACGCTGACGTTTCTGCTGGACGAGCTGCCATTCATCACGGGCCTCTACGAGACCGCCCGAGCGGAGCTGGACGACGACGAGAACCTGTCGGTCGACGGCCTCAAGCAGCTGCTTCTCACCGCGCGAGACCGCTACCAGATCGAGATGAAGTCGCTCGCCCGGAAAGTCACGCCAAACACTCTGCGCACCTACTTCAAGTATGTCCGCAACCTCAGCCTCATCGAACGCAGGCTCACCCCGGACCTGTTCACGCTCATCCTTGCCGCGCAGCAAATCTTCGGAGACCAGTTCGCCATCGAACTGGCCGAAACAGCGAGGACGTACCCCTACGGCGTCGCACCGGGACTGTCCGAATTCCGCCTCAGCGTGGACCGAGGTCAGCTGCCGGACGGCCGCATCTGCGACGTCGTCAGCCGACTCCCCGGCCACCCGGTCTCGTGGAGAACCTGCCGTCTGCAGAGGAAGCCCCCGAAGATCGACAAAGAGCGATGGAAGATTCAGTGGAACCCGTTCAACAGCTGCAGCTGGCCACCGGAAGACACCGCCATCGAGCGGTTCCGCAACGCGATCAAAGACGCGGCGCTGGGGATCATGGGAACGGACCTCGCTCAGTCCGAGAAGTTTTCAACGAGCCTGAAGGACGGCCTGGACATTCGCGAGACGCTCCGCAACTGGCACTCGGGTGAGCTCTACGTCAAAGTTTTCCCGCCGCAAATCGGGACACTCGACTGCGTGCTGATGATCTTCGACTCACCCGCCGACCCGCGCGACTATCCGTGGCGAATTACCTGGATGGCCGAGCATCACGACGAGTCCACGCTGTCCCTGTTCGCCTCCGACCACACCGAGGAAATCATCGGCCCCGGCATCGGCCTGGCGAAGTACGGGGGAGCGATGTTCCTCTTCCCACCGCGTCACATTCCTGACGTGTGGCACGACCCGCGGCTCGACTTCGCCGACACGCTGGAGGAACGCCTCCTCGCCGGAGCCTGTCTGCACGCCCAGGAAAAACACATCGCCCTGCTGAGCCACGCCGCCCCCGGCCCCGGCTGGCGTCGCCTGGCAAAGTCGTACGGCAAAAAGCTGGTCCACGTCCCCCTCGGCCGCTTCAGCCAGGAAACCGTCCAGCGCCTGCGCATGGTCCACGTCCTGAATGGCCACGAAGTCAGAAGCTACGCCGACCACTTCATCCGCAAACCGTGAGTCGCCAGCCCTCCCCCCGATGTCAGGCAGAAAGGGCGAGGCGCCTTCCGAGCCGCCATCAAGAATCCCGCGTGTGGCTAATCTCCCGTCCTTTCGACGAATGCTGCGATGGACGAAAAAGAGTCTACGGTCGGCGGCGTCTGGCTGGTTTCTTCTTTCGCTGCGGTGGGCGGAAAGCTCGCTGGAGTTCTTCCAGGCCGGTGGTTCCGTCGGCGACCAGGCGGAGGGCGTCCATCTGCATGGTGAGCTGTTTTTCTTCGCGGACTTTGTTCTTGATCGCGACAGGGTCGGCGCCTGCGGCGATGACTTCCTTCATGCCGTCCGTCACCTCGACCATTTCGAAGATGGCCGCGCGACCCCGGAAGCCGACTCCGTCGCAGGCGCGACAGACTTCCGGTTCTTCGCCCTCTTCCAGATCTTCCTCATCCGGGGGAGCGGCAGCGCGATACAGCGTGGCGGTGTCTTCCGGCAAACCCAGCTGAGCCAGCAGTCGGCCCGTCGGTCGGAACGCCTCACGACACTTCCGGCAGAGCTTGCGAATGAGCTTCGAAGTGACGACCGCCTTCAGCTGACTTGCGACCAGTGCCGGGTCGCCCACCATCTCCACAAACTTTGCGACACCGCGCGGTGCGTCGGGTGCGGTCATTTCCGCCACGACACAGATGCGGCCAGCGTTGTCGCAGATCGTCTTCGCAACGGCCGGATCTTCGAGATCGGTAAAGTAAATCACTTTGCCGTCGTTCCGGTGAATTCGCTCAATCGTGTCGTCGAGCGTGTGATCCGGGTCGGGCTCGAACACGCTAACATTCAGGATCTCACGGTTACCCATCTCGCCGAGAATAAAACTCTCAAAGCGGTACGTATCGATCGACCTCATCGCACAGTGTGCGGTCGTTGTCAGTCCAGACTCGGGCGGCCCCACAATCAGGACGACACCGTTTCCATTTGCGGCCTGACCTCGAATGAGCTTGCAGATTCGATCCGGAATCCCGATGTCATCCGGGACGATCCGTTTGATCTTTGTCGCCCGGAAAATCACGCTGAGCGACTCGCCTTCTTTACCGGGAATCGCCTTAACCGTGATTTCGAATTTGATCTCACGGTACTCAGCCTTGATTGCTCCCTGCTGTTTCTTGTCGCGCACCCCCGGATCGAGACCGGCCAGCAGTTTGAGAATCTGAACGATCGCGTTGCCAAGCTTGACCGGGAACCGCGGCCCGGCTCGCCGCACGCCGTCAACCGAAAACGATGCGACATAACGCGGCCCTTTCGGCTCGAAGCGGAAGCTGTCGCATTTGTCCGCCAGCGCCTCGCTCACAAGCTCTTTGGCCGGACGAAGACCCGCAGCGGCCAGCTTGCGGTTATCTTCGAGATTGGCTTCTTTGCCGTTCAACGCGCCCTGAAACAGGACGTACTCGACATCCTCATCTGACTCATCTTCATCTTCGACGTCGTCGTTGTCGCGGGCCATTCGTCACTCCAGAAAACACGATTCAATAGATAATGTACCCGGCCGGGCAAGAGGTCTTGATTTGCGGCAAGGTGGACCTCACCCGTTCTATTAAAGCAGACCGTACTTCTTCAGGGTATTCCGCAGGTCTTCCCGCTGCGAATCCTCAAGCGGCGTCATCGGCAGTCGCACCTCACCGGTGTCCCGCCCGAGTTCCTGCATTGCCGCTTTGATCGGGATCGGGTTCGTGGCGAGCCCCAGCAGATCGCGGCACAAAGGGAACAGCTTGTGATGCCACTTTTGAGCCGCCGCGATATCCCCGGCGTCCCAGGCGTCGATCAGGGCGATCATGTCTCGCGGGACGATGTTACCCACCACGGACACGATCCCGCTTCCGCCCATCGACATCAGCGGCAGCGTGATGCTGTCGTCGCCGGAGAGAACTGTCAGGTCGCTCAGGGAGAGAATCTGCGAGGCCTGATCCATCGACCCAGTCGCCTCTTTGACCGCCACGACGCTCGGGCAGGCTTCGGCGATGCGGGCGATCGTTTCCGGCTCGATGTTCTTCGCACTTCGTCCAGGAATGTTGTAGAGCACCAGCGGCAGGTCGACGGATTCGGCGATCGCCTTGTAGTGTTGAAAGAAGCCTTCCTGAGTCGGCTTGTTGTAGTACGGCGCGACCTGAAGTGAGCCGTCCGCCCCGACATCTTTGGCAAACCTGGTCAGCCGAATCGCCTCGGCCGTCGAGTTCGAACCGGTGCCAGCCATGACTTTGATCCGGCCAGCGGCGGTGTCACACACCAGCCGAATCACCCGTTCGTGTTCTTCGTGAGACAGCGTCGGACTCTCTCCTGTCGTGCCGACCGGGCACAGGCAGCCGGTGCCGCTCTCGACGTGAAACTCAACGATGTTGCGGAGCCCGTCCTCGTCAACTTCACCGTTTTTGAACGGCGTGATGATGGCAACAGACAGTCCGGCAAACATTTCTCCGCGTCGTGACATAGCTGGGTCTCAGTTTTGAGTTGGTTGGCGGCGGATTCATTCCGGACAGCGATGCGAAGCACCAGTGTCCGCGTGGCCGTCAGACGGAAGCGGCCACGGAGAGGTTCACTCAGCGGTTCTTCCAGTCGATTCCAGACAGGCTCGCGAGTGCCAGTTCCAGAGCGTGCGTGCCGTCGCGGCCGTGTCCCTGAGCCTGCAGTGCCAGGTACAGCTGATGAGCCAGCGCCAGCCCCGGCAATGAAAGGCCCATCTTTTTCCCTTCGTCGAGGGCGATGCCCATGTCTTTAATAAAGTGTTCGACGAAGAAACCCGGATCGAAGTTGTTGTCCATGATCCTCGGCCCGAGATTCGACAGCGACCAGCTGCCGGCGGCTCCGGTACTGACCGACTTCATGACGGTCGGCAGATCGAGCCCCGCTTTGTGGCCGTAAAGCAGCGCCTCGCAGACGCCGATCATGTTCGTCGCGATCAGAGTCTGGTTGACCATTTTCGTGTGCTGACCGGCCCCTGCTCCGCCCTGACGAACGATCGTTTTCCCCATCGCGTTCCAGCAGGGGTTGAGCGCTTCCACCACGTCCGCGTCCCCTCCGATCATGATGGACAGTCGGGCTTCTTTCGCGCCGACATCGCCGCCGGACACAGGAGCGTCAACGCTCGAGACGCCTTTCGCCTTGCCGGCCTCGTAAATCTCAACAGCAAGCGACGGATCGCTCGTCGTCATATCGACCAGGACGTTGCCGCCCTTCGAACCAGCGAGAGCTCCATCGTCGCCCAGAAAGACAGCTCGCACGTCGCTTGGAAATCCAACGATGCCGAAGACGACATCTGACTGTTCGGCGACGGCTTTCGGCGAATCCGCCCAGGTCGCTCCCTTTTTGATGAGACCTGAAGCCTTTTCTTTCGACCGCGTATAAACCGTCGCGGAAAAGCCAGCGTCGATGAGGTGCCCGCACATGCTCGACCCCATGACTCCGGTGCCGATCCATCCGATTTTCGTCGAGCCTGGTGCAATTGTCAGTGCCATGGGTGCATCCTCTGCAGAAGTCTGATTCAATCCCGCTGGCCCACCGGTTGCGGCAGCGAGCCAAAGCGCGGGAGTATATCGGACCCAATTTTCGAAGTCACACGTAGGCCAATCGGCCTCGCCGGCGGACATCACGATGCCTGACCCAGTCGCCTGGCTGAACGGAAAACTGATCGACGCCGCTCAAGCCGCCGTGCCGGTCGGTGACCTCGGTGTCGTCGCGGGAGCCTCCGTGACGGAATTTCTGCGAACTTTTCAGCACGAGCCGTACCGCCTGGCCGAGCACCTCTTACGGCTGATGACCTCGCTGGACCTGCTTGAATTCGGAACGCAGGTTGACGAATCGACGCTGCGAGACGCCGTCGAGGCCGTCGTGACGCACAACCACGGGCTCATTCCGCCTCACCACGAACTCGGGCTCATCGCTTTCGTCACGGCAGGACAGAACCTCACGTATCTCGGTGAGGCTGGGCGAGGACAGGTCAGCCAGGGCACAGTCTGCGTACATTCTTTCCCGCTCCCGTTCGAACTGTGGGCTCACCGCTACACCAAAGGGCAGCATTTGGCGACGGTCAGCGTCCCCCCCCTGCCCGGCTCGGCGGTCGATCCGCGAGCCAAGCACCGCAACCGCCTGCACTGGTTGCGGGCGGACCGCGAGGCCCGGGCGAAGCACGACGGTTCGTCATCCATTCTCGCGACGACTGACGGTCTTCTCACCGAAACCAGTTCCGGCAACGTTTTTGTACTGAACGGCAATCGGTTGAGAACGCCGCGTGAGGGATCCGTCCTCTGTGGAATCAGCCGCACAACATTGATCGAGATCGCTGAAAAACTCGACATGACGGTCGAGGAAGCCGACCTGACCGCGGAAGATCTCGCCGTGGCCGACGAGGTTCTGACAACGTCGACCCCGTACTGCGTGATCCCGGTCACGCATTTCAATGGGCAGCCCATCGGCAACGGCGAACCCGGCCCGTCGTTTCAAAGACTGATCGCTGCCTGGAGCCACTCCGTGGGAGTCGATATCGTCCGCCAGGCCGAGCAGTGCGCGGCCGAGCGAAAATGAACGTCAAACATCGACCGCCCGACCTCAACGTTGAGCCCGCAGCGTTTCGAAGTGGTACGTTTGAAAATTCGATGTTCAACGTTCCCGGGTCGCCCGATGCCTCTTCGTGAATACGCAACTTTTTTCCGGCAGTTTCGACAACGTTTCGAAACAACCGGAGCCATCGCTCCCAGCAGCCGCTTCCTTGCCAGCGCGATGGCTCACCCACTGAAACAGCGAGCGGGCGATGCGCCGGTCAGAGTCCTTGAAATCGGACCGGGGACCGGCGCGGTGACCCGGACTCTCGTCAAACACATTCGCGAGGGCGAC
>JAQBVJ010000090.1 GCA_027623235.1 Planctomycetota bacterium | reverse complement strand
CTCGTCGCCGACATTCGCGAATCCATCCTCGACGTTGTGTCGGAAGCGTTGCGGCGGAAAGGTCGCGGTAAGGCATCACCGGCGGCTGGCGTCTCGCCGGGAGATTCCGAGCTGAAGAAGGCGATGGCCGTTTATGACACGTACCTCGGCGACGATCCGCGTTTCGACAGTACGAATACGCAGCGAGCGGCACCGCATCTCGCGTGCCCGCAGATCGAGCTACCTCTGCTGAGGAAGCTGAATCAGTTTGCCATTGAGAACCGCTTTGCAAGTCCTCGGACGCCGGTCACACCGACCGGACTGAACTTTGCCGAACTGCTGGGCCATCTGCCCGGACCGGCGTCCGTCTCCGGCGCCACGCAGTCCTTGCAGCTCGATCTGACAGGGCCAGGTGGAGGCTGCTGGACAGTCCTCACGCGGGACGATCAGCCCGTCGCGGCCGAAAACGGACGTTGTGGAACTGCGGAAGCTGTGTTATATGCGCCTGCATCTGTACTTGAGGCTGTCGTGGCCGGACGCCTCACGTTGACGGAATCTCTGCGGACAAGGATGACGCTGGAGTTTTCGGGCAGTGCTCGCCTGGCGAGCGAATTGACAGAGGGGGCTTTGAAGTGGATGCAGCAGTCGGTCCTGGCGGCTGTCCCGCTTCGGTATGTCGGATGAGTTTTCAGGAACTCATGCCGGCTTGAACTTGAACATAAAGCGCGGGGAAATGGATGTCACCGCAGCATCGACGTGATCGATCAATCGCCGTAATCGGCATTGCTTGTCGGCTACCCAATGCCGACAGCCCGGAAGAATTCTGGAGTCTGCTGGACGCCGGGGGCAGCGCCGTGCGCGAGCTTCCTCCCGACCGACTGGACCGGGATCTCTACTTCGACGACCGGAAAGGTCAGAAGTGCAGGACCTACTCGAGCCTCGGCGGGTTGATCCCCGAGCGACCGCTGGACCTGTCACTGATCCCGCGGCCGGACGAGCTTCAGGATGCCGACCCGTGTCACCAGATTTTTGTGGAGGTTGCGGCGCGCGCCTGTCGCGACGCCGGTTTCACTTCCGATGAGATGACCCGGCAGCGCACCGCCATTTACGTCGGCCACTCCGGCGGCAGCCCGCTCGGCGGTGAGCTCGCTTACGCCACGCTCGCGGATGAGACCGTAGGATTCCTGAACGACCTGCCGGCTTTTCAAGCGCTGCCCGAAGCTGTCCAGCAGGCGGTCCTCACCGAAACATCTACCGCCGTGCGGAGCCGCCGCTCTAAGCGCGGGCCGCACGGCGAACCCAACGTCGAAGCCAACATGGTCGCGGGCCTTGTCGCGCGCGCCCTGCAGCTTGACGGACCTCACGGCGCGATCGATGCGGCGTGTGCGTCGTCGCTCGTCTCGCTGCTGCTGGGAGCTCAGGCGATCGAATCCGGCGAGGCAGACGTCGCACTTGTCGGCGGAGCGTCCTGTGTCAAAGCCGACAGTCTGGTTCTGTTTTCCCACGCTCAATCCTGCAGCGCCTCCGGAACGCGACCGTTCGATGCCCAGGCAGACGGACTGATCAGCTCGGAAGGCTACGTCGCGATTCTGATTCAGCCACTCGACAAAGCGCTGGCTCAGGGACGACGGATTCACGGCATCATTCGTGGCATCGGAATGTCGTCCGACGGGCGAGGCCGCAGCCTGTGGGCGCCTCGCAAAGAGGGCCAGGTCGCCGCGATCCGACGGGCCTACGACGAAAGCTGCTCACCCGACCTGGACTACATCGAGGCACACGCGACGAGCACTCGCGTGGGAGACGCGACTGAGCTGGAAGCGCTGGCCGAAGTATTCGGCCCGGCCGCGAATGGCCGTCGTCTTCCGATCGGCAGCGTCAAATCCAACATCGGCCACACACTCGAAACGGCCGGGTTAGCGAGTCTGTTGAAAGTGCTGCTGGCGATGCGGCACGGATCGATTCCTCCCAGCATTAACGTCACCGAGCGAAATCCGGCAGTCGACTGGCCGAACCTTCCGTTTGACATTCCCGAGACGCCGCAGTCCTGGCTGCGACCGGCTCACCGTCCACGTCGAGCGGCCATCAACGCGTTCGGAATCGGCGGCCTCAACGTACACCTCGTCGTCGAAGAGCCGCTTGTCTCGGACGCGGAGCGGGCCGCCGCGCACAACACCAACGCGACGAACGGGACCAACGCGACCAACGCGACAAACGGGACGACCGGGGCTCGCGCCGCTTCGAAAGCGGAAGTGCCCATCGCTGTGATCGGTCGAGGCGTCATTCTGCCCGGCGCGGACAGCATTGAGAGTTTTGATGAGCTCCTGAAATCGGGCCGCGTCGAACTCAGCGATGCTCCGGCCAGACGCTGGCGAAACAACGTCGGCGTCGAGCCGAACCGGAAGGCAGAGACGCCGTGGACGAGTCCGACTCTTCGTGGCGGCTTCGTTCGCGACTACGAGTACGACTGGAAGAAGCACAAGATTCCGCCGCTGCAGATCGCCCGAGCCAACCCGCTGCAGTTCATGCTGCTCGACGCGACCTCGATGGCGCTTCGCGAAGCCGGCTACGAAGACAAGCCGTTCGACCGGTCGCGAGCGACAGTCGTCATCGGCACTCTTTTCGGCAGCGAGTTCGGCAACCAGCTTCACTGCGGGTTGCGCCTGCCGGAACTGCGACGCGATCTGCAGAACGCGTTCGCCCGAAGCGGCGTGGATTCAGCGATGGCCGAGGAAATGATCGAGGCCTACCAGAAGCATTTTCTGAAAGAGCGACCGGCTCTGCTCGACGAAACCGGCAGCTTCACGTCCAGCACGCTCGCTTCGCGCGTCGGCAAGACGCTCGATCTGATGGGCGGTGCCATGGCGATCGACGCGGGCGACAGCTCAGGCCTGGCGGCTCTGTCCGTCGGATGCCGGCTGCTCCGCGACGGAACATCATCGGTCGTGCTGTGCGGCGGTGCTCAACGATCGATGGATCTGGTTTCGTTCGAGACGCTCGCCCTGCGACGTCGGCTGCGTCCGGACAACGACGAGTCACTGCCCGGCGAAGGCGTGGCGGTCGTCCTGCTCAAGAGGCTCGACGAGGCTCAGCGGGATGGCGATCCGATTTTCGGAGTCATCCACGGAACCGGCTCGTCCTCCCGATTCGAACCGCAACTCGCGTCTCAATCGGCGGAACAGGCGTCGCTGGCTCAGGCGGCGCACGTTGCTTCGCAATCAGCCGTGGTCGCTCAGTCGAAGACCCAGTCCGCGTCGCTCATTCGTCAGATCGGGAACACGCAGGCCGCTCACGGGCTCGTTTCGCTGATTCAGGCAACGCTGGAATCGGCGGAGAATCCGGACGTGACGCTCGGCCAGACGGATCCACCGGGAGTCGTTTCGATTTCCACAAACACAGTCAGCGGGCTGGTTCATAACGTTCTGCTTGAAACGCGTGCTTCAAGAGAGTCTGCAGTGAAGTTGTCGAGCGGCGACGATTCCGGAGCCCTCCGCTCCGGAGTTCAAGAGCCGCACCGCAGGGATGCGTTGATGACGGAAACAGGTTCTGCGCGGAATCGCGCTGCAGGCAGTTCCGGCCAGTGGCCGCGTATCGTGCGATTTCAGGCACCATCGATGACGCAGCTTCACGAGCAGGTGGCGTCGTGTCTGCAAAGCGGCGTCGTACCTGACGTGCCGGCGTTCCTGCCGGAACTCACGGTCAGGGCTGCGCTGGTGGTCACAGATCCGACAGAGTTCGCCAGCCATCTGGAGCTGTTACAGCAACGTCTTGCCGCGGGCCGATCGACAGCGTCTCTGGCGAGTCGTGGAATTTTCGTCCGCGATCTGAATCGCAGCCCAGGCGGCGTCGCATTTCTGTTCCCCGGTCAAGGTTCGCAGTATCCCGGCATGCTCAAAGAGCTCGCCGCTTCATCACCCGCAGCCCGGCGGGTCGTGGACGAAGCCGACTCGATCCTGCACGAGTTTTCTCTGGAGTCGTTTTCCAGCCTCGCCTGGCACCAGTCGGACGGACTTGGTCGTGATGTCCTCTCAACGCAGACTGGCATGCTGGTCGCCGATCTGATCATGCTGGCGGCCGTGAAAGAAGCGGGCTTCAAAGCGGACTTTCTGGCTGGGCACAGTTTCGGAGAATTTGCCGCACTCGTTGCCGCCGGATCGGTTTCGCTTCGCGATGCACTGACGGCAACGCAGGCTCGATCGCTGGCTCTGGCGAGCGTCGACTCTCCGAATCACGGCATGCTGGCGATTCACGGAACCGAAGAGCAGATTCGCCCGCTGGTCGAGTCGGCTCGCGGTTTGTTCATTTCGCATAGCAACTCGCCTCGGGAAACCGTCGTCGCCGGATTACAGACCGGCATCGATCAACTCGCCGCGACGCTGCGAAATCAGTCGATCGCCTCGACGATCCTCGCGGTTCCGTGTGCTTACCACACTCCGTTTATTGCGCCGGCTCAGGCGGCGTTCGCGCGAGCTCTCGGCCAGATCAGCGTTCGTCCGCCTCGCGTTCCGGTGCTCAGCAGCGTTGGCAACCGCTTCGTGGCAGAGCCGGACGACATTCGCGAACGACTGGTCGCTCAGCTGGTTGAGCCGATCTCGTGGCCGGGCCTGATCCAGCGGCTCGTCGAGCAGGATGTGAGTCTTTTTGTTGAGGTCGGTCCGCGGCAGATTCTCAGCCGATTGACTCAACACTGCCTAAGTAAATCCTCGGCGACGATTCTCAACACGGACCACACAAACCGTCCGATTCAGACTCAGCTTCTGGTGCTGAAGGCGGCTGCCGAACTCTTTTCGTCAGCAGGCCCGGCGGTCGAACAACGAACTCCTTCGCCCGTCATCGTTACGCCGGCTTCGCCCAAAGTCACCGCCGCTCCGGCCATCGAGATTTTCGACGCGACGGCCGTACGACGGGAAAGCCGCCGCAACGGCACGCCATCCCGTTCGGAACCTCAGGCCGACGCGCCGGACACTCCGCAGGCTCAGTCGCTTCCGAGTTCGACTCCCTCGCCAATCGAACCCGCGGCGGCGAGTGTCGAACCAGAACCTCAGTCGTCGGTGAATGTCGAGGAGCTTGAGCAGTTCCTGATCGACTTCGTCGTCGAGCACACCGGTTACCCGAGCGATGTCGTGACAATGGATGCCGACCTCGAAGCGGACCTCGGCATCGACAGTATTAAACGGGCTCAGTTGCTGGGCGAGCTGCGTGAATTAACCGGCCTGCAGATGGCCGACCCGAAAACCGCGTCGGATCGTTCGCACGACAAACTGAATTCGCTGGGACAGATTCTGGAAGTCGTGAAGTCACTTGGCTCGACAGCGGCGAGTCCGCCCGTCGAAGCGAGTCCCGTTTCGACACCTGCCGTCGCTGTCCAGCCGCCGACAGCTCCAGCGGTCATCGCCGCACCGGCACCCATTTCGCAGCCGATTGCAAATGTGACTTTGCAGGAAAGCTCGCTCGAACTGGAAGCGTTTCTGGTCGACTTCGTTGTCGAGCACACCGGTTATCCGGCCGACGTTGTGACGCTCGACGCGGACCTCGAAGCGGACCTCGGCATCGACAGTATTAAAAAGGCTCAGCTGCTTGGTGAGCTGCGCGAGCTCACCGGTCTGCAGGCGGAAACAGGCGGGAACAAGTCGGGGCGATCCGGCCAGTCCTCGATGGATGAGCTGAAAACGCTCGCCCAGATCGTCGCGATGGTTGAGGCACAGACAGCCGGACAGGCTGCCCCAAAACAGGTCGCCCCGCAACACGACGTCGTTTCTATCCCTGTCTCGATGCCGGCTCATCCTGCTCCCGCAGCGGCACCGACCCCGGTGATCCATGCGGAACTGTCAGGCCGAATCCTGCGTTTCGAACCGGGTCATACGGAAACGACAGCTCCTGCCGAGACGCCGCATTACCAGACGGGCCTTCAGTTTGGTCGTGAGGCGGCGCCGCAGATTCGAGCTCACGTTCGAGCCGCGGTCGATCAGGCATGGCAGCAGCCGCTCGCCGGTTCGCTGGGGACTGGTGAGCTCGGGTCCGGTGAGCTGACAGTGGCTCCAGAAATTTCCGTCCACGAAGTGGACGAACTTCGCGGCATCGCCGATGGAGCCGGCGTCATGTTCGACTCGCTGCTCGGTTCAGCCCGGCAACTTCTCGAACAATGTCGAGCTGGAGCATTCCAGTCATCCGGCTGGCAGCCTCCGTCAGCGGCTCCTCCAATCGAGCCACCGGCCCGGACGGACAGACCTTCTGAACTTGAACATCGCCGGCCGCAGGAGCCATCGAACAAACGGACTCGTCGCTACGTTCTGCGGACGCCCGTGCTGGAACACGCACCGGGTTCGCCTCAGGAGCCAGTGTTCTGCGGAGCGGCTTTGATCGTCGGTCACAACGATCTGTCGATCGAACTCGCCGCGCGACTCTCGAGAGCGGGCGTCCCGGTCCGTATCCTCAACCCGTCCGAAGATCCCCAGGACAGCGTCCAGTTTCTTGAGGAGCAGTGGCAGCGGGGACCGATCCCGCATCTGTTCTTCACGACGCCTCGCGATGAAGACGCCGCAACTTCGCTGGACGCCGCCGCGTGGCAGTCCCGTCGCGGCCGCGGTGTGATGACCGCGTTTCGTGTCTGTCAGAAATGGGTGCAACTGGTCGAGCAGGCCGGGCTGATGGAGCAGGCCACGCTGATCGGCGTGGCTTCACTCGGTGGCGAGTTCGGATTCACAACACCGGTCGTCGCGGCGGAAAGCGCGGCGATGTCGGGATTGTTCAAGGCGATCTGTATCGAGAGCTGGGTCAACACGCATCGAGGTGTCCTCGTCCGAGTCCTCGACGCGGCGCCGGACCAGCCGCTCGCCGAAACCGTCGATGCGATCTGGAAGGAACTGGCCAATCCCAGCCACGACCTCGAGGTCGCGTGGCACAACGGCCGCCGACACGTGGTCCGCGCCGTGCCCGAGCCGATTCGAATTTCGCCGACACAGACGATTCGCGAAGGCGGCACATGGGTCTGCACCGGCGGAGCCCGCGGGATCACGGCTCATGTGGTGAAAACTCTGGCAACCAGATTCCGGCTGAAGGTTCATTTGCTGGGCACGGCTCCGGTGCCGGACGTGCCGGACGAATGGCGGGTGCTCGAAGCCGAAAGCATGGCGAAGCTCAAACAGCACATCATCCGCGAATCGAGAACCGACGGCCGCAACTCGGTGAAGGCTTATCAGGATGCCGAAAAGGCGATCGAGATCGACCGGACCCTGCGCGAACTTCACGAGCAGGGTGTCCGGGCGGAGTATCACTCGTGCGACGTCGGCGACCGCGAGCAGCTCGCGCAGGTGCTGGCAAAGATTCGCGAAGTTGACGGTCCGATCGAGGGCATTCTTCACGGAGCCGGAATCGGACGCGACTCACGATTCGACCGGAAGGACATGCGGCGTGTCGAGCAGTGCATCACAGCCAAGATCGACGGAGCCCTGGCTTTGATGGACCTCACGCAGAACGACCCGGTGAAATATTTCGTCGGCTTCGGTTCGATCAGCGGCCGCTTTGGAGCGAACGGGCACACCGATTATTCGCTGGCCAATGACATGCTGGCCCGCCTGGTCGGCTGGTACCGGCAGCAGCGTCAGGACGTCGCGGCGGTCGCGTTCCACTGGCACGCCTGGGGCGATGTCGGCATGGCGATCCGGCCGGAAACGAAACTGGCTCTTGAGATGATCGACATGCAGTTCATGCCGGCTGCCGAGGGCGTCGACCATCTCATCAATGAGCTTTCGGCCGGGGCTCCGGAACCGGAAGTCCTGATCACAGACGAATCCTACTTCCGCGTTTTCAATCCGATGGAAACCCGCAGCCGGGAACAGCATACCTCGACTCTGCCCGAGCCAATCGACACAAGACGGTTCCCGCTACTCGCCGCGACCGTCCGAGGTCCCGTTGAGTCGACTCCGTTTGAAGCGCTGCTGAATCCGGCTCGCGACCCGTTCCTCGCCCAGCACCGGATCGACGACCACCCGGTCCTGCCAATGGCCATCGGTGTCGAACTTCTTTCCGAAGCCGCACTGCGGGCGTTCGGTCAGCGGAGTGCCGTCCGACTGCGAAACGTGCGGGCCGTGCAGGCACTGAAATTCTTCTCCGATGACCAGCGCACTGTGAACGTCCACGTGGCGGACACGTCGGGCGGGTGGGCGCTGTGCGAACTGACGGCCGACGTCCTCAACCGGGACGGCCGACTGGTCGAAGCGGACCGCGTTTACCTGAAAGGTCGAGTCGAGCTGTGCAGCGATGTCCGACCGGGCTGCGAGCCGCTGTCGGTCGAGGAACTCAAAGAGTCGGACGGCTGGGAGGCAGTCTCCTACCTGCCGGAAGGAGCCGCCATCTACCACGGGCCAGCCTTCCAGGGCCTTCGCCGCTTCCGCACGTCGGGCAGCGTGGCTCGCGGAGTGGTCTCGGCACCGGCGCTCAACGAGCTCGCTGGATCGCGACGCCGGATCGATGGCTGGGTCGTCCCGAGTTCGTGTCTCGACGCGTGTTTCTACCTGGTCGCGATGCTCGGTTTCCGGCAACTCGACGCCGGGCCGACTCTGCCGGTCAGTATCGACTTCCTGGAAGTCGGCCGGCTGACGAGCCCTGGCGAGCGATGCACGATCGAGGTGACGTTCAACCGGCGGGACGGTCGGCATCTGTGGTTTGACTTCAGCATGGTCGGCAGCAATGGCGACGCGATCTTCACCGCAAGGGACTACTGCGTGTCGACTCTGCAGGGCTGACGACCCGGTGAGAAACTGAAGTGCCACGGCCTTCCAGGCCGTGAATGATTCAGAATTCGACATGGGCAGGATGCCCATGCCACTTTTTCAACGGGCAGCTGAGCGCGGCGAGAGGAAGGAAAGCTGAAGATGTTCCGCAGTGAAACTCGACTCCCGCACCTGCTGACGCCGGACGCGTATTTCAATCCACAGCAGGCGGTGCGCGAAGAGCCACTGCTGCGACAAAGCTGGCACCCGGTCGCGCTGGTTGAGCAGTTCGCAAAGCCGGGCGACTTCGTCACCTGCGAGATCGCCGGAGAGGCCGTTCAGATCCGCAATTTCGATGGTGAACTGCGGGCTCTGTCCAACGTGTGTGCTCATCGACACTGCCTGATCTCATCGTGCAGTCGCGGCAATTCAGAAACAATGCGATGCCAGTATCACGGCTGGGAATACGGGCACGACGGCCGAACGCGACGCATTCCCGCGTCGAGCAACTTTCGCCCATTCAACTTCTCGGGTGAGCAGATTCCGACGTTTCGGGTTGAGCCGTGCGGACCGCTCGTCTTTGTTTCCCCGTCGCCGTCCGGGCCAGGTCTGAGCGACGTGCTCGGCGAATTTCACAGCCGCCTGGAAGGCCGCACCTCGGCTGAGTGGCGACCGTTTCTCGTTCAGGAAATGGAGCATCAGGCCAACTGGAAAGTCGTCGTCGAGAACACGCTGGAGGCCTACCACGTGCCGTACATTCATCCGGAAACTTTCAAAGAGACGCCTCCGGAACAGAAATCGGAACACCGCTTCAGCGATGTCGGCACATCGTTTCACTCGACACTGCCGTTTGCTCCTGAGTCGAAAATGGACGCGTGGTTTCAGCAGCGCGAAGGACAATTCCTGCGTTGGCTGGGTCGTCCGGTGACGTCGGAATACTCGCAGTATCACCTGTTTCCGAATCTGCTGTTCTCGATGACGGATGCAGTCACGCTCTCGCATTGCGTGTTGCCGACCGGTCCTGACACGTGTCGCAGCATCATTTTTCAATTCGGAATCTGCCCGGAGCGAGGGATCCTCAAACGGCAGGTCTCACGAGTCTGGGGTCGCCTGACCGCGTGGCTGACTCGACAAATCATGATGGAAGACGCTTCGCTGTTTCCAAAGATCCAAAAGGGACTGCGATCGAGTTCCGGCGCAGGCGTCCTCGGACGATGCGAGGAGCGGCTGCACTCGTTTCAGTCTTACATTTCCGAGCAAACACAGTCGATGAGCCGCGCAGCCTGACAAGGGAAACCGATGATTGATCTCTCTGGAAAAGTCGCACTGGTGACGGGAGCGTCCCGTGGCATCGGTCGTGCCTGCGCGTTGCGACTGGCGAAGGCCGGCGCCGACGTCATCGTCAATTATGTGACCTCGCAGTCCGCCGCTGCCGAAGTCGCCGAGGAAATTCAATCGCTCGGCCGACGTGCCGCCGCAATCAAAGCCGACGTCAGTGAGGCTGACGATGTCCGCGCGATGATGGAGTTCGTCGGTGACCGGTTTGAGCGACTGGACATCCTTGTGAGCAATGCGGCGACAGGCGGGTTCCGGCCACTCATGGAAGCCTCGCCCCGTCACTTCGACGCGGCCATGCACACAAACGCGCGGTCGTTGATCACGCTGATCCAGGAAGCGCGAGACCTGCTCACGCGGAGTCCCGGTCAAAGCAAAGTGGTCGCACTGTCGAGTCACGGTTCGCACCGGGCTTTGCCGAATTACGCCCTCATCGGAGCATCCAAAGCGGCTCTGGAGTCCGTGATCCGGCATCTGGCTCTGGAACTGGGGCCGGAAGGAATCAACTTCAACACCGTTCTGGCCGGGATCGTCGCGACGGACGCGATTAAGAATCTGCCCGGCTCGGACGCAATGCTCGAATACACGCGATCGAACATGCTGCTGCCCGACCGACAACTGGAGCCGGACGACGTCGCCTCGGCCGTGCTGTTTCTGGCAAGCTCGCTGAGCGATTTCGTGCAGGGAGAAACACTCGTCGTCGACGGCGGAATCGGAATCCGCGGTTGAGAGTCGAATTCAACAGGTTCAACGAATGACCATTTTGAGCATCCATCCTGAAGACGAAACCATTCCGGACGGCGCGTTGCCCGAATCGATTCCGCTCACCCCGTTCGAGCTGTTTATCGTCGAGGGCGATCGCAACCCGGACTACCCGATGACCCTCTACGTCGAAATGGAATTTGAGGGAATCATCGATGAGCGTGTGTTGCGGAAGGCCGTCAACATCTCGGCCCGGCGTAACCCGTTGCTGGTTTCACGACTGGCGATCGAAGACGGCGTGCGAGTCTGGAAGCCCGGCGAGTTCAAAGACATCTCCGTTCGAAGGATCACCGCCGAAGAACCCGACTTTCCGTCGGGCATCGATCTGACCTGCGAGCCTGGTCTGCGGATCATGTTTTCCACGTCGCACGATGGCGGACGCGGAAAGTCGTTTTTCCGGATGCAGTACCACCATGCGTGCTGCGACGGTCAGGGGGCCCGGCGATTCGCCCTCGACGCCTTTTCCGTCTACATCAACGAGTTCCCTGGCGAGCCGATGAAACTCGACCGCCTGGACTACGACCGCCTGTTGAGCCGCGGGACGTTTCCCGAACGCAAAGAGGTGCGTCGAACGACGGCTCGCGAAAAGTTCCGCTACGCGTGGGGCTTCCACTGCCAGCCGCCGAATGCGCTGGCGGTCCCGAAGTCGTCGCGGCCTCACGACGGCAGATCCATTCCGCGACCCAGTGTCATTGTGCGGAGGCGACTCAGTCAGCACGACGCGCAGTGCGTGCTCGCCAAAGCAGCGGAATGCGAAGAGAGTCTCAACGATGTGACGGCCGCGCTGCTGTTTCGAACTCTCACCCGCTGGAACGAACAGCACGGGCGGCCGAAGGACTGCCGCCGGCTGCGAGTCCTCGTGCCGATCGACATGCGGACTCCGGGCGACGCGCGGCTGCCGTGTTCGAATCGGCTTGGCTTTGGATTTCTGACGCGACAGTTTGAGGACTGTCTCGATGCGACGTCGCTCGTCCCGGACGTGCGGGAGCAGATGAACCTCGTGAAGAATCAGCAGCTCGCGCGGGATTTCGTTGAAGGACTCGTCATTTATCAGACCGCGCCCTGGCTGGCCCGGATGACGCAGCGCTGGCCTGAGTGCATGGCGACGGCACTGTTGACGAATCTGGGCGACCCGTGGCGGCGGTTCCGGCGACGGTTCGACAAGTCGGAAGACGGACAGGTGAGGATCGGCAATCTGACTCCCGGCCCCATTTACGGCGTGCCTCCGCTGCGACGGGGAACCCGCGTGGGAGTCGGCGTCGCTCACGACATTCACTGGATGACGATTTCTCTGCAGGCCGACCGGACGCTGTTCGATCAGAAAACGGCCGCAGAGTTCATGGATCTGTACCTCGCCGAATGGCGGGCCTGGTGTCCCTCAATGAGCGAAACACCCGGCGAAGAAATTCCAGTCATGCTGACAGCAAAGGTTGCATAATGTTGGACGCGGCAATTGTTCTGCTCACGGGACTGACTTTGTGGACGGCCTGGAAACGCGGCCCGAACGCGGCTGTCGGGTTCGCAGCGGCTACGTCACTGCTGGGCCCGGTGTGGCTCTCGCGAGAGATCTTCGGTCAGCCGATCGACATTCGACTGGCGGTCGTCGGCGCGGCGCTGGTCATGTACTGCGTTCATCGCCGGTCGGTATTCCGTGCGCGTCCGATCGCGCTGGACTATGCGATGATGGCGCTCGTCGGAGTTCATCTGCTTTCCGACTGGACGATCAGTGGCTTCTCCTTCGGTGTCATTGTGAGGGCCTATGGCGAGTGGGGGCTGATGTACCTCGCCGGGCGAGTGACCGTTCAGTCGCTGGAGGACGCCAGAGACGTCCTGCCTTTTGTGGTTGTCTCCGCGAGTGCCCTGGCGGCTCTCGCGATGATTGAATCTGTCGCCGGCATCAACCTTTTTGAAACTCTTGTGGGAGCACGGCCCGTCGATGGTACACCGAGAGACGCGATGCGGTGGGGACTCAAACGGGCCTTCGGGCCGACGCGGCATCCCATTTATCTGGGGACCCTGCTGCTGCTGCTGCTGCCCTGGCTGGTGTATGCCGCATCGCGGGCACGTCGAAAAGCCGGACCAGGCTGGTGGGTTCTGACTCCCGTTCTGGGTGTTGCCGGAATCCTGGCGAGCGGTTCGCGGGCTCCGATTGTCGCCGTGCCCGTGCTGTTTTACGTCGCGGCTCTCCTGCGTCTGCCACAGTGGCGGAAGCCTCTGATCGGAGTTGGATGTGTTGCTGTTTTGTTGACTGCTCTGATGCCGAGCCTTGTGCTGGAAGGGCTACATCAATGGTCCGGGGAAAAGCGAGGGGCGACCGTCAAAGTTGACGGGAATGATCGCGAATTCACGGCCACTCTCAACAGAATTCGAATTCTGGAAATCTACCGACCAGCTATGAATCGAGCGGGGCTGCTGGGATTCGGCACGGAAGCAACAACCGGCTTCCCGCTCAACGTACCGGTCGGCCCGCAGCACATCGGCACGCTGAAGAAAATTCGATTCATCGACAACGCGTTTGTCCTGATTCTCCTTCGCTTTGGCTGGCTGGGCCTGGCGGCATTTACAACCGTCGGAGTCCTTGTGGTCGTCAACCAGGCGAAAATGGCGGTGGCCCCGCGTGCCCAGGGCCGGCTCTTTGCCGCGACTCTGGCAGGAGCAACAGCGGCGTTGATGCTGATCCTGATGACCGTCTGGCTGCCGAAAGATTTCTGTGTGCTCTTCCTGTGGACGGCCGGTGCAACAGCGGGTCGCTATTCGCGGTTCGAGCAGAAGTTCCAACCATCCCTTGTGAAGGCCCAGCGCGATGATCCACCGATGCGTGCTGCCGCCTGAGCTCGACAGCTCACGAGAGAACGCGGATTCGCCGATCGACGTGTTCTGGTTCTCGCTCGACGAGACGTTGGCCGCTTCCGATCCAGACGCAATGTCAAACATCGTGACGGCCGATGAGGCAGCGCAGTTCTCGCGGCTTCGAGTCGAAACGGTCCGGCGGCGACGCGTGGCCACGCGAACAATGCTGCGGTGCCTGCTGTCGGCAGTGCTGCACGTTGGGCCGCGGCGAATCGTTTTTGAGCGTGGCACGGCGGGCAAACCGTCGATCGTCTGGCCCTGGACGCGGCTTCACTTCAACGTCTCTCATTCCGAGGGGCTGGCAGTCGTCGCCGTCTCACGGACTGTTCCGGTCGGCATTGATGTGGAAGTGATTTCAAAACTGCTCAGTCCGGAGACTCTCACACGGCTGTGTGGTCAACACGCGGTGCGATCGGACTTGCGGCTCGGAGGGAGCCCCGCCCTCCCGGATGGGGCGTCACGACAGGGCGACACGAGGTCCGCTTCGGACCGGGAACTTCTGGAATCGTGGGTCGGCGAGGAAGCACGTCGCAAGGCCACGGGCGTTGGCTGGAGCGGCGTTCCGATTGGCGGCGAAGCGGCGTCGGACGAAACGCGGGACGCTCGCCTGTTCGACGAAACAGTCGTGAGCAGTCTCTCCGTGCCGCTGCCGAATCATGTCGCAGCACTGGCCCTGGCCGATCGCGCGCGGACGACGCTGCCTGACGTTCGGCAATGGTGGGTGTCCGCCGGCGATCTTTCGGCCGGGACGTTGGCGCTTCACGCGCAGTGTCTGGGGGAAGACTCTTCAGACGAAAGCTCGCTCACGCCGGTTCGGTCGGCGACGTATTGCTGAAGATGCCAGATACGTTCTTCGCGCGGAGACAGCCAGCCACCGTCCGGAATCTGTCGCGAATTCAAACCGGTTTGAACCTCGGCACAGATCGCAGCATCTTCCGCGATCGCCCGCATCGTGAACCGTCTGGCGGCGATCCTCATGACCTTTTCGAGTGGTCGCGTCAGCAGGCTCTGCCGGCCTCGTTCCATGAACATCCACATCTGCATGCGGGACTCGCCAGGCTGCGTCGGCGTCACGAAGTGGCACCACGAAAACATGCCCGCTCGACCGGCCATCAGTGACGGATGCACGAGGTGGTGCGAGTAGCTTGTGTCAGGCTTCAGACCGAGGGCCCGGTACACAACGCTGTCGACGATCCTCTGCCAGCGGTCGGCCGGCGGGGCAACCGAGCGGAAGCTGGACCCGTTCTCGCGAAGGAAGTGCGAGCACGCATCCGCCGCAGGGTTCTGCCGAAACGTCTTTGTGTGAACGCTCTCCAGGTGGTAACTCTCGATCGCGTTCTCGACGATGATTTTCCAGTTGGCGGCCAGGCTCAATTCGACAAAGTCAAAGCAGCATCGGTCTTCCGAGAACAGTTCTTCCAGGTCGGCCGCCACGCTGCCCAGCCAGTCGGCGAGCGGCGGCGTGTCTTTCGAGACGCAAAGAAACACAAGCTGTCCGCAGGACTCGACCCGGAATGAGGTGAGGCACGGTCGCTTCTCAAACGGGCGGAAACCAATCGATTCCGGGATGCGTTTCGTCTGGCCGCAGCCTTCGAATTCCCAGCCGTGATAGCTGCACCGCATCGTCTCTGTTGTGCCGTTCGACTGAGCGGTGATTCGGGAAAACCGATGCGGGCACACATTGAGGAACGCTCGCAGCGTGCCTCCTGTTCGCCACAGAATGACCGGTCGGCCTTGAAACTCGATCGTGACAAAGTCGCCTTCGCCACGGACCTGGTCGAGGACAGCGACCGGGTGCCAGGCGTCCTCGTACAGAGCCTGGCATTCGGTCTCGTGGCTGGCCTGAGAATGGTACGCGTCAGACGGAAGCAGCTGCGGAAGTCGTTCCTGATGCAGAAACATGAATTCTCACTCAACAGGATCGAACGTTAAAAAATCCCTCTGAAACAGCCCGACTCGCACGCAGGAATTGCAATTCAGCACCGGAAGATGCTGGCGTGACCAATGGACGGTGTCCGAAATGACTTCCCGTATCAAAATCGCGATGGCGGGTTTGCAATTAAGGAACGCAAGAAAGAAGGAAGCACGCGTGTTGGATTCCTGACTTTCTGCCTTGCTCAGTGGCGTAAGCTTCCAGCTTGCGATGCTCGCTCACAGAACGACGGCAAGCAGGATGCTTACCCCACTTTTCCGCTCTGCCCACTTTTCCGCTCTGCCCACTTTTCCGCATTGACAGAGCACTACGCTCCCATTCGCTGTTCGGTGTCGAGACACTTTCTGGCGAACCATTCGATTGTCATTTCCAGGCCTTCGTCGAGTGCGACCTGCGGAGTCCAATTGAGCAGCTCTGCGGCCCGCTTGTGAGAAGCGAGGTTTGACATCAGGTCGCCAGCCCGGTCTGGTCCGTGTTTCGGAGCCAGAACAGACTCGGCCGCACCGTTTCGTTTCGCGAGGCTCAACTTCACGCAGCGTCGAATGCCCTCAGCCAGCTCGTTGACGTCGGTTCCGATTTCCGTACTGATGTTGATCGGCACGAACGTGTCCTGCAGATCGGCGAACAGCGCGGCCACGTTAGCCCGGGCGACGTCCTGCACGAAGACGTAATCGCGGACGCAGTCTCCCTTGCCGAAAATCGTCGGGACCTGGAGCTTGAGCATGGTCTGAGCGAAGATCGCGACGACGCCCGCTTCGCCGTGCGGGTTCTGGCGAGGTCCGTAAACGTTGGTGTATCGCAGCGCGACGGACTTGAGTCCGTGCTCGCGACCGAAGAACTGCAGGTACTGCTCACCCAGAAGTTTGGTGATGCCGTACGGGCTGATCGGTGAGGCCGGTGTGTCTTCCGGAGCGGGCTCGTAAACGTCGCCGTACAGGACGCCGCCCGAGGAAGCAAAGGTCACTCGCTGAACGTCGTGTTTCACGCAGGCTTCCAGGACGTGGAGCATGCCGATCCCGTTGACTTCCGCATCAAAGACGGGCTCGCGAACCGACCGGCTGACCGACATCTGCGCGGCCTGGTGGCAGACCATCTGAGGCTGCACTTCATCGAAACACGCCTCGACGGCTTCTTTGTCGCGAACATCTGCCTGGTGGATGGGGACTCCGGCGGGAAGATTGTCCGGTGTTCCCGATGAGAGATCGTCCAGCACGAAGGGTTCATGTCCCTGTGCGATGACCTCTTCGCAGATGTGACTACCAACGAAACCGGCTCCGCCTGTGACCAGAATCCTCACGATTGCTACTCCTTTAGCTGAGTGATGACGCTGACAGCCTGACGGCTGCGCGTCGCGTAATCTCACGTCGGCCCGAGTACGCGAGTCTGTTTCGTTTTCGTGCCACTGATTCAGCGGTGGCTGCCGTCGATCATGCTGTCAAGTGCCTGCGTGGCGTGCGTCCAGAAGCTCGCATCCGGGTCAGAGCCTTTGAGTGACTCGTCGAGCGCCTCGATCGAATAGCGGACCTTTCCCTGAGCCTTCGATTCTCTGGAAATACCCTTCGTTGGAACGAGCGACGCGTGTGAGTACTCACTGAAAAACACGCTGGCCTGAATGTCACAGTCGGTCATGCGGCGTGGCCGCCGGGTTCGACCGTGGTAGTGGAGTTGAGTGCGGTTGCCACTTGTCGAAAACGCGTGGAGGTCGAGTTCTCCGCGGTCTGTCTCAAGAGCGCGAACAAACATCAGCTCATGCCGCATTTCCGCGGACTCGGCAGAACCGGCCGGGGCGAACGGGTAACGGTGAATCATCACGAGCGTGCGGCGGTTTTCCGGAGAGTCCTCATCGCCTTCCTTCATCAGCAGGCCGATGCCGCGAAGCTGCGAGATGGAATTCTGCACCGCAATTTCCATGGGATCGGAAATGGACGGCCCACCGAATCGGCCGGTCACGGCGATGGGCTCCGGGCCGAGGTACTGCTTCCGGTTCACGGGGTCCTTGACGACTCGCGCCTGAACGCTGACGAAGTGGGTATCGAGATAGCCGTTGATCATGCCGCCGGAAAGTCGTGGCAGCGAAGATCGATCAGACGAGGAAACTTTGATCCCGACCGACAGCACGTGTTGCCGTCCGAACGGGTTCATCTCGTCCTTGCCGTTGATATACACGCCCGGCATCGATTGCGTGAACGAGTTCAGTTCCAGCGGTTGACCCTGCGGAATCAACCTCGCCCTGTAACGGCCTCGGCGGCGGTAGACCGACATGATCTCTTCTTCGGTCTCCGGCAGTCGATAGACGATCGAGCCGTCATTGAGCAGCGTTTCATCCGCGATCTCTTCCTCGAGAGGGACCTCTTCCAAATCGTCCTCAGTCGAAGTGGAAACGGAGAGTGAAGGAGGCACTCGGTTCCGGGATTCCTCGGTGCGATTATCCCTGTCCATCGCCATGAAAATGCAACTGCCACCCACCAGAAGAAGTGTGGCAACGGGTGCGACGATCTGGACTTTTTTCGGAGTTTCCATTTCAGCGGCCGGTTGTCAGGTGTCGCGTGATCCCGATGTCGGAGTGGTCGGGTTTTGAGGCGCAGCATCACTGCGACTGATTTATCGGAAATCCGGCTTTCGGGGCATGAGCTGTTTTGGTGTCAGCATTTTGTTTCTGAGCGGAGCGTCTTTGTTTCCGACGACCCGAATCCGGTTGTTCAGAAATAACGACCGCCTCAGGCCGCACAGTCCTGGCAAACTCGCTTCCTTCACTGGTCTCGCCATAACTCTCATTCGTCGCGACATGCCTCAGTTAGCAGATTCGTTGGCGCCGGCAACGACCCCGGCTTGATCTGAGAGCCAGACTCGCCCGATTTGTTTGGCATTCGCTGTCCAACTTCTCCACCAGACATCATTTATGTCTGGCTTCGAGACGCCCACCTGGTCGAAATATTGATGGGCGGCTGATGGCCAGCAGCAGCCCGCACCCGTGTTTAAGTGGATTCTGGTTTAAGTGGATTCTGGATGACTCATACCATGAACCAGACGGATTTCGGCCAAACGGCCACTGACCAGCTGCGAAATCGGCTTGCTGCGGCCGGACAGGAACACACGCTGCAGTTCTGGGATCAGCTTGAGCCGGGCGAGCGGGCTCAGTTGACCGCACAACTCGAATCGATCGACGTGAACCGGTTGAACTGTCAGGACGAAGGCAGCGAACTGGACCTTGACGAGGCGACGCTGACGGCACCCGATCAAATCAAGTGGTCGGCCGACTCGTCTGAAGATGAGTCGCTCGTGAAACTCGGCGAGCAGATGATGTCTCGCGGAGAGCTGGGAGTGCTCATCGCGGCCGGAGGTCAGGGCACGCGGCTCGGTTTGTCTCAACCGAAAGGCTGCCTGCCGATCGGACCGGTGACGGGCGCGTCGCTGTTTCAGATTCTCATCGAGAAAGTTGTCGCCGCGTCGCGCGAATTCGACTGCGAGATCCCCGTCGTGATGCTGTGCAGCCCGGCGACCCATCGAGAGACCATCGAGTATCTCGATGCGGAAAACTGGTTCGGGCTGCCCGAATCGTGTCGGCACACACTTTGCCAGAAGACGCTTCCGGCGGTCGACCGCAAAACCGGGCGACTGTTGATGGAGTCTCCGTCGAGCCTCTGCTTAAGTCCGAACGGTCACGGCGGACACCTGTCCGAACTCGTCGACTGCGGTCTGCTTGAAAAACTGACGGATGCGGGTGTCACGACTCTCTTCTACTGCCAGGTCGACAACCCGATGGCTCCGCTGTGCGAGCCCGGCGTCATTGGCGAGCACCTTCGCAACGAAGCGGAACTGACCGTGCTCGTCACGCCGCGGACCTCGCCGGAAGAAAAAGTCGGCACGGTGATTTGTGTTGACGGCGTGCCTCAGGTCATTGAGTACACCATCATTCCGGAAGAACTGGCAGCTCGACGCGACGCCGAAGGCCGTCTTGAATTCCGAGCAGCGAATACGGGAATTCATCTCTTCGACACGGCATTCCTGCAGCGAGAGGCCGATCACTTCAGCAGCCTGCCGCTCCACCAGGCAAACAAAAAGGTGCCGCACATCGACGAGCAAGGTGCGACCGTCATTCCGGACGAGCCGAATGCGATCAAGTTTGAGCGGTTCATCTTCGACGTCTTCCCGCGATCGCGAAAAACGCTTGTCCTGGAAATCGACCCGCTAACGGGGTTCGCCCCCGTCAAGAATGCAGACGGAGCGAATTCTCCGAGCGAGGTTCAGGGGCAAATCCTGCAGGCCAACCGAGCCTGGCTGGCCTCACGAGGCCTTCGAGTCGACGAGGGCGTCCCCGTCGAAACCGTGCCGATGCTGACGTCGTTCACGGACCCCGAAATCCGACTCGGTCGCCGCGTGGCGTAGAGCCTCTCTCTTTCAGCCACAGATTCACTCTGGCACAGGCTCCGAGGCGGCGACGCATGCCACTTTCGGCAGACTTCAACGGCTTCGTCGATATCGCCGCGCCGCGTCGCCTGATGATTCGAACCGAATCGGCAGTGGCGGCGGCTTGAAGCTCACGTGCGGTGTCGAGCCTCCGAAGAACGCGTCCGTTGACGGCATCGGGACGGAAAAGCCCTTGCGTGAATCGGGGCGGCGAATCTCGATCGACGCCGGACGTACCTGGCTGTGCAGCTCTCCAGTCAGCTCAGAAACAAACTGCTCACTGGCTTCGTGGATGATGATGACGCGGCTGGACGCGTTCGGATTTTCTCGTTGACGAATGATGCAGACGACCTGGCTGCCGCGTGCGTCGCGCAGCGCCTGCCGAACCGAATCGGAAAGCGGTCTCGGCGTCGAGTCTCGGGCCGAACTCGTTTTGACCGGTTGAAGTTCGAGCTGCTGAATCGGCTTCTCGTCAGAGGGGTCTTCCGTCGCACTGTCTTCAGCGGCAGCGTCTTCAACGGCAGTGTCTTCAACGGCAGTGTCTTCAAATTCCGGTCCGCCTTTAGACTTTGCCGGTTCCTCTGCACCCACAAGTTTGATCGGACTCGCCGCCGGCCCGTCTTTGTAAAGCGATGTCAGGCCGACTCGATCCAGCAGCGCATGGATCGTCTTCAGTCCGGTGTAGAGACCTCGCCGCGAACCGGGATTCGCGAAGACGCAAACGCCGACCACCTGACCGTCCGGCGTGAACAACCCGCCGCCCGACCGGCCCTGAATCGGAGTGCCTGTGCATTCGATGTAGCCGCCTTTGTAGCGGTCGGTCGAGGTGACTCGATGCTGCAGCCGCGAGGGCGGTTCGCCGCCGCCGCACCCAACGCTGAAAACGTGCTGGCCCGTGACGATTGGATCGGGTGAGACGCGGGCCACTCGAAGCGGCGTCAGCGTCTGAATCGAAATCAGGCCGATGTCCGTCTCAAGGTCTTTGCGAATCAGCTGGCCTTTGTGAGAGACCGCTCGATCATCGCTGAAAATGTCGACCTCGATCGTGCTCTTGCCGTCGAAGTGTCGAAAGATGTGCCCGCACGTGAGAATCAAAGTCCGGCCAGGCTCACTGTGAATGACGCTGCCGGAGCCGATGTCGACCCCCTTCGAATCGCGAACTCGAATCCGCACGCAGACGGCCATCGGATCTTTCGAGACCTCGCCCGTACTCGGCGGCTCGGAATTGTTGGCTCGGATGATCGTGTCGTGATCCGACCCGGCTGGCGGCTCGACCGTCACCTGCGAAGCGGGCTGAATTACCGGTTCCGGACTCTTCGTGGGAATCAGTTGAGCCATCCGCCGCAGTTGCGACTCGCTCATCGATCCGACGTAACGCTGCTGTTCCTGCCCGCGCACGACGAGCACAAACGTCGGAAGACTCTCAATCCGGTACTGCTGCGCAAGCGCCTTTTCGCGGTCGTAGTTGACCTTCCGGATCGGATAGCCCTGCTGCCGGAGTCGGTCGACGATCGGCACCATCTGCTGGCACGGCGGGCACCACGTGGCCGAGAAGTCGAGGATGACTCCGTCCGGCTCGCCCCCCAGAGTCGCGGCGATCAGCACGGCGACGCTGGTTAAACTGCTCATACGAGTCTCCGTCCGTGGACTTGCAATTTTTACAACGGGCGAGACCTTGATTTACAAAGTCCCGCTCGTCTTCCGACGAGCTTCCCTGCCAGTCAGAACGCCGATTTCGTTGAGAACCAGACGAAACCGGTGATGTGGTCCGGCGTCCCGCGGGTCGCCTCGCCACAGAATGGTCGAACAAAGCAACCGGTGTGCCAGCGTGGTTACGATCCTTCGCCAATCCACGGATCTCCCGTCGCCGCTTCGTGACCACTCCTCAGCTTTTGCCGAAACGCAAGACTTTTCCCGCCAAGCCCCTACAATTCCGCCGTTAATGCTCACAATTGTTTTCGGATTAGCCTGGGGTGGCAACCGGATTGCCCGCCCGCTTGCTCAGATCACTGGAGAAAAACATGTCGACGGCCCCCTCAGAAGTCCTTCCTTACAAAGTCAAAAATATCGGCCTCGCCGAATTCGGCCGCAAAGAAATTGAGCTGGCTGAAGTGGAAATGCCGGGCCTGATGTCGCTTCGAGAAAAGTACGGCCCGACCCAGCCGCTCAAAGGAGCCCGCATCGCTGGCTGCCTGCACATGACCATTCAGACGGCCGTTCTGATCGAGACGCTGACGGCTCTCGGTGCCGAAGTCCGCTGGTCCAGCTGCAATATTTTTTCCACGCAGGACCATGCCGCCGCCGGCATCGCTGCGACGGGTGTGCCGGTCTTCGCCTGGAAAGGTGAATCCAACGAGGAATTCGACTGGTGCATCGAGCAGACTCTGTTCTGGCCCGATGGCCAGCCGCTCAACATGATCCTTGACGACGGCGGTGACCTGACGGCGATGGTCATCAACCGGTACCCGGAACTGGTCAGCGGAATTAAGGGCATCACGGAAGAGACGACGACCGGTGTCATGGCCCTTCGTAAGCTGAAAGAAGCGGGTCGGCTGTCCCTGCCGGCAATCAACGTCAACGACTCGGTCACGAAGAGCAAGTTCGACAACCTCTACGGCTGCCGCGAGTCGCTGGCCGACGGCATCAAGCGAGCGACTGACATCATGGTCGCCGGCAAGGTGGTCGTGATCTGCGGCTACGGCGACGTTGGCAAAGGATGTGCCGCCGCGATGAAGGGACTCGGCTCGCGAGTCATCATCACCGAAATCGATCCGATCAACGCTCTCCAGGCGGCGATGGAGGGTTTCCAGGTGACACGGCTTGAAGACGTTGCCGGTCAGGGAGACATCTTCGTCACGACGACCGGAAACACGGACATCATCCGCGGCGAGCACCTCGACGCGATGAAGAACAACGCGATCGTCTGCAACATCGGCCACTTCGATGACGAGATCGATGTCGCGTACCTCAACAACCGGGACGACATCCAAAAGGTCAGCATCAAGACCGACGCGATGGAAGGCGGCCCGGTCGACAAGTTCGTCTACCCGGACGGTAAAGCGATCATCGTGCTCGCCGAGGGCCGACTGGTGAACCTCGGCTGCGCGACCGGTCACCCGTCGTTCGTGATGAGCAACAGCTTCACGAATCAGACCGTCGGTCAGATGGCTCTGTGGAATCCGTCATCGCTCGGCTTCGAAGAAGGACACTTTTCGGTCGACGTCCACATGCTGCCGAAACGACTGGACGAAGAGGTCGCCCGACTGCACCTCGACAAGCTGGGTGTGAGGCTGACAAAGCTGACCGACGAACAGGCCGAGTATCTCGGCGTCCCCGTCGATGGCCCCTACAAGCCGGAGCACTACCGTTACTGAAAACGGTCTTGAGACACAGGAAACGGCCGGGATTCGACTTCGAATCCCGGCCGTTTTTACTTTTGCGTCTGTCGATTGTGCCTCGGCTGACTTGCGACGCAACGTCTTCTACCGCGTTGCGGGGACGACGGCCTCCTGAAAATAGGCCCGTGGACTTTTTGTAAAGTCGGCGCGGTGCGTCAGATCTTTGAAAAAGATCAGCTGGCCTCGAAAGACCGCGACCGTAGCCGGGTCGCCCTGCGGCGTTGTTTCGCCGCGTGCTGCAGCAACCGGGCAGCGGCCGTCCAGCAGCGGCCAGTACTTCATCGGGGCAGCCAGAAATTCATCAAGATGCTCCTGCGAGGCGAACTGCAAACGCTGTTGTTGAAACACCGTTGAGTGGGCATTCTGGCCCTCGACTCGAGTTCGCTCGTTCAGCATGGAGACCAGGCAGAGCCCGCCAAAAGCTGGTTCTGGAATGAGTGGCTGCACGCTGGCCGCGGGGATCGACAGGGTCGGCAGGCGAGGCGCGAAATCCGCCGGAAGCTCCGCGAAAGAGTTTTTCCTGGCCGAATCTTCAGCCGGTTTCGTGGCAGGTTCTGCCGACGCCACTTCCGTCTGCGGCTGCACTTTGCAGAACGGGGCGATTTTTCTCTCCAGCGAACGCGGGGTGTGAAAGCCGCGGACCTGGCCAATCACGTCCAGGTCAGGCGAGATAATGACTGTCGAGGGGAACGCGGTGATTCCAATCGCATCCACAATCTCTTCGTTCTCGTCGGCGTCCAGAACGACCGGGATGAAGCACTCGTTGATTTTCTTCGCAAGCTGCTCATCCGGGAACGTCTCTCGCAGCATTTTTTTGCAGTACCCGCACCACTCGGCCGTGACTTGAAGCAGGATCGGCTTCCCGGTGCGCTCCGATTCTGCAGCCGCTTTTTTGAGGTCACGCTGCCAGGCAACTCCCTCCGCGTCCGCAGAATTTGCGGCGAGGGCGAAGCAGAAAGCGGACAGAGCAAAGGCCGACGCAATTCGAAAACTCATGTTGGCACCGCAGAGTTCAGGTTCGATATCGTTTGTTCTGGACGAAATTCACCAGGCTGACTTCAATATCGGCAATTGAGCATCTTGAATGTGTGCATCAGCCAACAAATTCCCATCTCGCCGAGACGAAACGACTCGCTGTCTTTGTAAGGTCTGTTCTGGACACACTTTGCGGCACAATCACGCAACCCGATCGCAGCCTTTGCGATTTTCTTCCCGCTTCCAGAATTCGGTCCGGCGTGAACCGTCCTTCCAAAGTGGGTATACCACCCGCGAAAACGGCCATTTCGGGCTGTGAGTCTTTTGAGACCGCTCTATGAATATTGTCATTTTCGGTGCCGGTACGGTCGGCACGTCGATCGCCGAGTTGCTGTGTGCCAACGGCCACAATGTTTCGCTCGTCGATTCGAACGAGCTGGCGCTGCGGCAAGTCGAAGAGCGACTCGACGTGAGGACGCTTTGCGGATCGGCCTGCGACGCCATCACGCTGTTTCAGGCAGGAGTGCTGAGCGCCGACCTCGTGCTGGCGGTGACACAGTCCGACGAGGTCAACCTGGTGGGAGCCAGCCTCGCCAAAGCCATGGGGGCTCACCGCAGCGTCGCGCGGGTTTTTAATCCGTCGTACCTGGACACAAGCACGATTGATTATCAGCGTCATTTCAAGATCGACCGGCTGCTGAGCCTTGAAGAGCTGACCGCACTGGAACTGGCTCGGGCGATCCGCATGCCGAGCCTCTTTGCCGTGCAGAACTTTGCTCGGGGTGAGCTGGAAATTCAGGAACTGGGTGTCGAGCCTGGCTCCAAAGCGATCGGCATTCCGTTGCGGGAACTCAAGCTGCCGCCGAGCGTGCGGATCGGCCTGATTTCCCGCGATGCGAAGTGCGTCATCGCCGGAGGCAACGACGAGATCCAGGCCGGCGACCATGTGACGTTGATCGGAAAACAGGAATCGCTGGAGGCGGTCAAGCACGACTTCTTTGAACACAAGCATCCGACAAGTCTGAACGTGATCATCGCCGGCGGCGGCGAGACCGGTTACAGCCTCGCGCGGCTGCTGGAGAAAGGTCGCTTCAAAACCGTCCTGATGGAAACAAATCCGGCTCGCTGCGAATACCTGTCTCAGCGGCTCAGTAAGACGACAATCCTGCAGGCGGACGCGACGCGGCAGAGCGAAATGGAGGAAGCGCGAGTCGGCAAGGCGGACATTTTCGTCGCGGCGACCGGGCACGACGAAGACAACATCGTGTGCGGCGTCGAAGCCCGGGAACTGGGCTGTCAGAGAATCCTCAGCGTCGTCCGGCGTCCGGACTACGCCAACGTCCTGGCGAAGGTCGGCATCGATGTCGCAGTGAGTCCGCGCGAAGTCACGGCGCGACAGATCCTCGGCATGGTCCAGGGCGGAGTCATCCTTGCCGGCTCAGAAATCTCCGGCGGCGATGCGGAAGTCTGGGAAGTCGAGATCGTTTCCGGAGCCCCGGTCACTCTGGCACCGCTTCGCGACGTCTCGATTCCCGGCTGCCTCATCGCCGCAATGGTTCGCGCAGATTACGTCAAAGTCCCCGGAGCCGACGACCAGCTCCAGGCCGGCGATACGGCAGTCGTCCTGGTCCACAAATCGAGCATGGAAGACGCGCACGCGTTGTTTGAACCCGGGCGAGGATGAGTGCCGCTCACCTCACCTGTCAACGACCTCTCAAACGGCCGACTTGACGATTTCGACGGCCTCGCGGCAGAGGCCGTTCGCCAGGGATTCGTCGGGGGCTTCGGCAATAATCCGGATGATCGGTTCGGTGTTGCTCGCTCGGACCTGGACCCAGCGGTTGTCCCAATCCAGGCGAAGACCGTCGCCTTCGGTCGGAGTGGCATCGGCGAATGCTGACCGGAGAGCCTCGCAGGCGACGTCGACTTTCTCGCGTGGGCACGTCAGCTTGTCTTTGACGATCGTGTAAGCAGGAAGCGAGTCCGCCCACTCGGCGAGCGTTCGATCGCCGCCGGCGAGGCCGTCCAGCACGTAGGCCATCGAGACGAAGCTGTCCCGGACGTAACCGACTTTGGGTTCGATGACTCCGCCGTTGCCTTCGCCGCCGAGGATGGCGTTTTTCTCTTTCATCATCGCCGTCACGTTGGCCTCACCGACCCACGAGCGAATGAATTCGCAGCCGTGTTTCGCAGCAATGTCCGCATTGATCCGACTTGTCGAGCCGTTGACGACAAATACGCCGGGCGTCTTCGCGAGGACGTGATCGGCGGCCAGGGCGAGCGTCAATTCTTCGCCGATATAACGACCGGTGTTGTCGACGATGGCCAGTCGATCGGCATCAGGGTCCTGAGCGAAACCCGCATCGGCTCCGTGTTCGCGGACCGCGTCGCACAGTCCGGTGAGATTTTCAGCAATCGGTTCCGGAGTGTGCTCAAACTGCCCATCGGCCGTTCCCCCCAGGACGATGACCTCACAGCCGAGTTGTTCGAGCAGACGCGGCGTCGAAACCGCGCCGGATCCGTGGTTACAGTCGAGAACGACTTTGAATTTTCGCGACCGGATCGCATCCGGATTCACCAGCCTCAGCACACGCTCAATGTGAGGCCCCGCGGGATCGCTCAAAACTTCGACACTGCCAAGTCCGTCCCAGCTTTTGAATGAAAATTTCTGAGACTCAATGAGGCCGATCAGTGTCTCGCCAAGTTGCCTGTTAAAAACGGAACCGTCGGACGAAAACGGTTTGAGGCCGTTCCACTGAACCGGGTTGTGACTCGCCGTGATCTGCAAACCGCCGCGAGCTCCCAGGTGGTTGACGAGAACTCCACAGGTCGGTGTCGTGGCGATGCCCGCATCGACGACCCGGCAGCCGGTCGCGATCAATGAAGAAACAACCGCAAGGCGGACCATCTCGCCGGTCGCTCGACCATCTCGACTGACCACAACGGTGCCGCCCTCATACATCGTGCCCAGAGCCGCTGCGAACCGCGTGAGGTACAGCGGGTCCAGGCCGTCGCCGATCACTCCACGCAGCCCCGAAATGCTGAGAATCCGTTCCGTCATCACGTTTCCTTTTTCGAACTGGCGAGCGGGTTGAGCACACTCGCACTTTAGATAACCGGCATGCCCGCCGCGGCTCGAAAGGTAAGAGACGTCAGCCGAGACTGTCCAGAAGGGTTTCGCCCGTGCCTCTGAGGAAAAACGTTCCTGGCCGTGCGATCTCCATCGGCTGAAAATCGGAACGGGGCCAGACAGCCTGTTGAGAAAGTCGAATCAAGTTAGCGGAGCGGCGTAAGCCTGGGCTGTTAAAAGTCTGGGGGGGGTGCAGTGGCGATCTGACCATTTTTGCAGGGGCTGTTTCTGTTCCGCTTGCCGGGGTTCAGAGATTGATTTCCGACGTTGTGCTTCTCTGCGCTCTCCAGTTCTCTGCGTTGTCGCCTTTGCGAGTTGCAACACAGAGAACTGGAGAACGCGGAGAAACGAAAGCAGGTCCAACGCAAGCAAGGCATACGCCGATACGGACAACAGCAGGGTGGCTGGCAGATTCACGGACTCGAAGACCTTTTCCCACCGGATTCTGGTACGATTTCTCTCGCTGCATTTCGACCTGCCCCACCGTGATCCCACCGCGACTTGTGCCTTTCCTTTCTGAATTCCGACCCACATTTTCGGCGTATTTTGCCATGAGAATTGCGATCCTAATCGCCCTTTTCTTCGTGTTTGTGAGCGACAGCGCGAACGCCGATGACCCGGCCGCTCGCCCTGCCGCTTCCGCGACCGACATTGAGTATTTCGAAAAGAAGATTCGGCCGCTGCTTGCAAATCGCTGCTTCTCGTGCCATTCGAGCAAAGCGAAATCCGTGAAGGGCGGATTGAAGCTGGACTCGGACGGCGCCTTGTTCGCCGGTGGAGACAGCGGTCCCGCCGTCGTCGCCGGCGATCCTGAAATGAGCCTTCTGATTCAGTCGATTCGCTACGACAAAGACGCTGACTTTCAGATGCCGCCGAAGGGCAGGCTGCCCGCTGAAGAAATTGCCGAGCTCACCGCATGGGTCAAACGCGGAGCTCCGTTTCCGCCGGATACGAACCCGGCTCCACAGAAAGACGGCGGGATCGACTTCGCAGCGGCGCGGGAGTTCTGGTCATTCCGACCTGCTGAGGAACAGGCACTCCCTCAGACGAAAGCCGCGAACTGGCCGCAGCAACGGCTCGACCATTTCGTCCTGGCGGCGATGGAGCAGAAAGGTCTCGTACCGTCGGCTGAGGCGGACCGTGCGACTCTTCTTCGTCGATTAAGTTTCGACCTGATCGGTCTCCCGCCGACTCCTTAAAAAAGCGCTGCGTTCGTCAACGACACTTCGGCAAACGCGTACGAGAAACAGGTCGAGCGGCTGCTTCGTGATCCGCACTTCGGCGAACGATGGGCACGCGTCTGGCTGGACCTCGCCCGCTACACCGACACGACGGCCAGCTGGCTGTACTCGACCGGCCAGGCACACCTCTATCGCGACTGGATTGTGCAGGCGATGAACGAGGACATGCCCTACGACGATTTTGTGCATCGCCAACTGGCGACCGATCTGATGTCGAAGACCGGTCCCGAAGATACACCGGCACTCGGGTTCCTGGGGCTCAGTCCGAATTACTGGAAAGAGCTCCAACTGCCCACAGAGATCATCAAGGTCATCGTCGCGGACGAATGGGAAGAGCAGATCGACGCAGTCTCGCGCACGTTCCTCGGCCTGACCGTCGCGTGTGCCCGCTGCCACGATCACAAGTTTGACCCGATCACCACGCACGATTACTACGCGCTGGCCGGTGTCTTCGCGAGCTGCCGGATTTCTGAACGGCCCGTGATTTCCGAGACGCTTTACGAGCCCGTGAAGAAGGCTCGTGAAGAGGTCGCGAAACTGGAAAAGCAGCTCACCGAGCTCAAGAAAAAGAAGCCGGAGCCGGCCGAGGAAATCGCCACGCTGACTGCGAAGATTGCCGAACTGAAAAAGTCGACGCCGCATTACGATTCGCCAATGACTCCCGCCCTGACGGAAGAATCACTCTACGTCGAGCGGAAAGGCAAAACCGCCCAGGAAGGGACGAAACTGGTTTACAAGCCTGGGGCACAGAATCTCAACCTCTTCATTCGAGGCAACCCGAATCGGCCTGGCGAGATCGTTCCGCGGCGGTTCCTGCAGGTGCTGTCGAGTGAGGCTCCGCAGCCATTTCAAAACGGCAGCGGACGGCTTGAACTCGCACAGGCGATTACAGGCGAAGCTTCTTCCCTGGCCGCGCGGGTCATGGTCAACCGAATCTGGCTGGCTCACTTCGGCCGCGGCCTCGTGACGACGCCCAGCAACTTCGGGCAGTCGGGCGAGCGACCACTCAATCCGGCATTGCTCGACGACCTGGCCGCGCGCTTCATCGAAAACGGCTGGTCGCTGAAGCAGCTTCACCGGGAAATCGTCCTGTCTGCCACGTATCGCCAGTCGAGCCGCGTGGACGACTCGAAATCAAAAATCGACCCCGACAATCGATGGCTCTCGCGGATGAATCGTCGACGGCTGGTCGTCGAGTCCTGGCGGGATGCGATGCTGTCTGCGTCCGGTGAACTCGACCCGGCGATCGGCGGCCCGTCGGTCAGCCTCACCGACGCGAAGAATTTTCGCCGCACGATCTACTGCACAATCCATCGTCGCGAAATGTCGACGACGCTGCTGACTCACGACTTCCCGGACCCGACGGCACACAGCCCGCAACGGCTCAGCACGACGACGGCCCTGCAGGGGCTTTACGCTTTGAACGGACCACTCCTGCTGGACCGGGCGGAAGCACTTTCCAGACGCCTCGCCGCGGATATTCCCGAAGGAGACACCGAGCGAATTCAATTTGCGTACCGGCTGATGTTTTCACGCGAGGCAACTCCGCGCGAAACAGAAATCGGCCTGGCATTTCTCGGCGAAACAACCGGCGCAGACCGAACGACCGCGTGGACTCAGTACGCTCACGTCTTGCTGGCGTCGAACGAATTTCTCTATGGACCGGCGGTGAAATTAAATCGGTATCTGTGGTGAGAGGGTGTAGTTGTAGCGTGGGAGGAGATCGT
>JAQBVJ010000231.1 GCA_027623235.1 Planctomycetota bacterium | reverse complement strand
AACAGCCGGGTTTCCGGCAGCCGCTGTCAGTCGGGCAGATGTTGTCGCATTCCCACTCGCAGACGCAGGTCTCGCCGAATTTCTTCGACGATTTCTTCGGGCTCTTCACGCAGATTGCCCGCGGGCAGTTGTCCATGCCGAGCGCTTTGCGGAGGCCACCAAACAGGCCGCCACTTTCGCAGGAACGATTCGCTCCGCAGCCGGCTCCGCACTTTCCGTTCGAGCCACACTGCCCGTTGGAACTGCAATTGCCGTTGGCTTCACAGGCTCCGTTCGTTCCGCATTTATTTCCGCACAGATCGTCGCAGGCACTTTTCTCCCACGGAAACCGAGTCGGCGGGATGCAGATCGTTTTTGATTCGATGTTGTAGCAGGTCTTTTTGAGGTCAACTTTTTTGACGATAGGCCTGCACCCGTCGACACAGTTGCGATCCGGGCTGCACCCGGCCGGCTTGCAGCCACCGTCGGCCAGTGCGACCGACGACAGAGTCATGCTGACAATGGCCAGTGTGGAAAGAAGTTTCATCGGGATTTCTCCACGAGTGGTTGACTTGATTGAAGAGGCGAGCTGATTCGTCGCCCACAGAGACCAGCGACAGCGATTAGAAATCGACGTTGAATCTGGCACCGACCGTTTCGTAATCGCCAGTCGTCAGAGCCGGGATGTCGGCATCGCGATTTTCGATCCGGCCGATGATGTAGTTCAGCTGGAGTTTCGCGTTGGCATTCCAATGCCAGTTCAAAGCGAACGTGACACTCTCGCCGATGCCGCCCATGATGTCCTCGTCGTTGAAGTCGGCATACGAGTAGCGGACGCCAACATTCCAGGCTCCCCAGCCACTCTCGACACAGTCGTCGCAGTTGTTGACCAGGAAGAAGTTCTGGAACGGCTTTACGCGACCGATGGTGCCGCTCTTACGGCTCCAGGGAATGTGCTCGCCCGTCAGGTAGTAAGACCAGTAGAGATAGCCACCCCACAGGTTGACGTCGGCGCCAGTCGATCGCTGAAGCCAGATGTTCTGCCACTCGCCAACGACCTGGGTCGGGCCGAGATTGACCACTCCTTCCAGACCGAGCAGTTCGTAGGTGTTGGCACCGGCGATGCGGCCGGTGTTGATCCAGCGCTGTGTCGTGCGTGCTTCCGGACGGCTTCGGAATCGACTTTCATTCGCGTTTGTCGGTCCGCCCGTGCCGTCCGGATGAGCGATCGTTCCTGACACGGCCCAGTGAATGTAGCTGCGTCCGTCGGTGCACTCGTCGTACCACGCGGTGTTGGCAAGCCGTCCGGCGACTTCAAGCTGGTAATGGTCTCCGACGTACTCCCCGTCCGGGTGAGCCTTTTCCATGTTGTAGACGCCAAAACGCCAGTTCCACGCCTGGTCATCGCTCAGCCCGTAAGAGGCGACTCCGATACGTCGAGCGTCCTCGTTGAAAGACTCGATCACAAACGGTCGTTCGAGGAAGACGTTGTAGCGCGAGCTGTTCAGGTGGTCGAAACCGTACGGTCGCTTCTGGTTTCCGATCAGCAGCGTCTGCAGAACAGGCAGGTCTTTGAACCCGATGTAGAGGTCGCGGAATTCCGGATTGTCGACTGCAGCAAACTCAAGCTGAGCGACATACAGCATGTTGTCCTTGATGTCGCCCGAAAATCCGAGCCGCATTCGACGAGTCGTGAATCGATCCTGCGGATTCTGAGGTACGAACGGAGTGCCCGATCCTTCAAAGACGTTCGTGCCTGCATCGCTGTCAGGAAACGCCCAGTAGTCGAGGTGGATTCGACCTTCGATCTGCATGCTGGTTCCGGATGAATCTTCCGTAATGGCATTGCTGACAGTCGCGTCGAGATCAACCCATTTGTTTTCGAGATTCTCGAGCCGCTTGAAAACAGGGTCTTCGTCAACGGCGCTCGCTTCGCGGAATTGAGCACCCGCCGGCGCGACGGCCCTCGCTGTGCTCGGAGTCCCGTTAATGCTTTGCGGCAGAGTCGGAGCACGCTGCGATTCCAGCTCCTGAATTCGAGCCTCCGCCGCCTCGACCCGTTCCAGCAGTGCCTTCAGATCTTTCGCCGAGACACTGACTTCCTGAGCGTGAGCGAAGCCTCCACCCATTCCAGCAGCTGCGACGAGGGCGGCTGCCACCCATCCTTTGAAAATCATCTTCAGATCCTTCTGAATACGTCCGTGTTCGAGTTCCAGTTTAGTCAAGGTTTGCGTCACGGAGTTATGTGACCTGGAACGGTTCTCATGATCGGCGCGATTGAACCGTCAGGAATGTTCAAAACCAGGGGAGCAGCTCTTGCCGCAAGTTGGCCGAACTCAAAGATTGGGTTGTTCCGGTTACGGTGTCTGGGCTGACGTCGAGTGTGGCAAACAGAATCGATTGTGCCGATTGCGACAGTGGCATCGGCCTCACAGGATCGATGGGCGAAACGGCGGCAGGTCGTGTCTCGTCAGCCTGAAGTCGCCATCGCGTTGCGAGTCGAGTCGCCTTTTTCGGACTTCGAGCTGGCTTGCTGGTTCACCGTCCGAGCGTGGTGATGGCCACTTTCGAGTCCAGGCCCGATCAGAAATCGCGGCCCAGGAAGCACTCGACGATTCGGTTTCCGGTTGAATCGGCCGAGTGGTTCGCGTTCCCCGGCCTGCTGGACGTCGCGGAGCCTGCGACCGGATTCCGTCTCTGGCAGGCTGTGGCGTCCTTCCGTCGGGGATCGATCGTGGCCACTGAGCTGAATCTCAACTCGCTGAACTGGGTGACGCTTGCCTGCCGGAGCTGTGAGAGCTCGGTCGAGGTGCTCGCCGAGGATCTGGCGATTGCCGATTCCATCCGATGTCCCGGTTGTGGCCTGACAATCTCGGATCAAACCCGCGAGGACGACGCGAGCGACTCGCCGCGTGGTTTCGTTCCAGGCGAAGGCAGCTGACGGGAACACTGGCGAGCATGGCCGTGCACCTGGTACTGCTCGGCGTGCTGGGTTTGATCGTGTTTCAGATCAGTGCCGGTGAAAATCGGAGCGCGGTCGAGGGAAGCATCTCAACCGGAACCAGCGAAGCCGACCTCATGAATCTTGAGGAAGTTCCGATGGAAGTTGTGACGATCACGCCGACTCCGAATCGGCTCGACCTGTCGCGGATCACTCGCGAGCAGAACGACCCGACCGTCGCACGGCGAACACTGCGGGAGCCGGTGAGGCAGCTCTCGCGAATGAGCCCTCTAAAGGAGAATCTTTACGCCAACTACTACATCTCTCAGGTCAAGAAACACGACGTCAGCGGCGGCCGGCTTTACTCAACGTGCATCAGCATCCTCATTCTTGAGATCTACTATCGACACCTTCCGCTGTACGGCAGCGACGCCACGCTGCTGTCAATTCCGGAGAATGAGGCAAGTGAATAGACTCCCCCCACGAACCTGCCGGGTTCCGGAGATGTCCCACACTTCCTGGACTTGATTGTCCCTCCCGCCTCACTTCCTGCGTCTGCCCTTCATGAGAGTTATTGTCGTCACACTGGATCGGCTGCCCGCGCGGCTTCTCGCGTGCTTCGGCAACGAGTGGATGGAGACGCCCGAATTTGATCAGCTCGCCGCACGATCGACGGTTTTTGAGCAGCACTTTGCCGAACTGCCAGGGCCAACGGGACCGTCTCATCCATGGTGGACGGGTCGGCTCGAGTTCTTCTCGCCCCGTAATTCTGCGGATTCCGATTCGGCTCAGGCGGAAGGCGCGACGATTTCCGCACTCGTCCAGGCCGGAGTGAGATGCCGTCTTCTGACCGAGCGGACCGAGGGGTTGCCGCTCGACGCGTTTTCGTCCTGGGAGGCGATCGAGGCCGCAACCGGGCTCGACATCGACCATTCGGAAACGGCGATCGCCCAACTTGTTCAGCGAGCTTTGGACGTCGCGGGTGAGCCAGCTGACGGCGCGGACGAATCTTCCGGCGAGCTGCTCTGGCTGCACTCTCGCGGAGTTCCTTCGCCGTGGCTGCCACCTCGGTTCTTTGCGGAGCTCTACCTCAACGAACTCGAAGAGGAAGAAGCCGAAGAAGAATGGGACGAGAACACCGGCAAGACGCTCATCCCGGAATTCCGCATGGAAGTCGCTGAACTTGAGACCGAGCCGGAAATCGAATTTGACTCGTCCGGAATTCTCGACGACCTGGCCGCCAGCCCGGCGCTGGTTGAGTCGCTCCTGTCTGAATCAGTCACGTCGGACGAACCTGAGTCAGATGTCTCAGCCGCGCAAACCGAGCTGGAGCGGCTGATCTCGCGATACATTTTTGCCGGCTATGTTTCGATGATCGACCACTGGATCGGGCGACTGGTGAAAGGGCTCGAAGAGGCCGCGGCGAAAGTGGCATCCGACGGCCGCTTCTCGCGGGAGACCGTTCTCATCGTGACGGCGGCGAGCGGCCACGCGGACGGTGCCCGGCATTCTTTTATTGAAGAAAGCGACGGAGCGAGCGAGCTCTGTGATGAGATGTTGCAGACGCCGCTGCTGATTCACCGAATCGGCGAGACCGGTTTCGGCACGCGCTGTCGCACCATGCTCGGGCCGCAGGACCTTGCCCCGACGCTGTGCGAATTCTTCGGCATCGCACCACACGCAGCCACATCGGGATTGAGCCTCAAAGAACCACTGGATACCGGGCCTGTTTCGCGACGCAATCAGTTGTTCCATCTGTCGCCATCGGGCGAGGTCGCCATTCGCGACGAGGACTGGCTACTCGTGCTGACGGACCGATCGCTGCTTGACGGCGACTCGCTCGACGACAACGACGAACTGCTGCGTGACGCCAGGCTGTACGCGCTGCCCGACGATCAGTGGCAGGTCAACGATGTCAGTTCGCGGCGCCGCGACGTCGTGTTTCAGTTGGCAGGCAAGCTTCAATCGGCCCTGCGATCCGCCGGCCGACTCGCGACACCAGCCTCGCAGTAGGACGGACGCCCACGTCTGTCGTTTATACATAAGTCGCCCGACATTTTCATGAACAATATTCACATTTGGCACGACATTTGCGCCACCACTGGAGACAGG
>JAQBVJ010000230.1 GCA_027623235.1 Planctomycetota bacterium | reverse complement strand
AAACGGCCAGCAGCTTCGCAGTCAGTCATTGCGAGAAATCGAAGCGGTACCGAAGTCCGCCGCTCCCGTCCCTGTTCCCGCTCCCGTCCCTGTTCCCGACCCCGTCCCAGCCCCTCTTCGGCAGCCTGCGGCACACGTTGCCGCGTCTACGCCGGAACAGCCGGTTTCAACAGCCGAGCCGGTTTCAACAGCCGAGACGAATCCCCGTGAGCCGAGCCTGAGTCCGCCACCCGATCGCGGCGTTTCCACGCAGCCCACGCTGCAGATTCAATGCGAATGCGGGGCGGCATATCGCGTGTCGCAAATGGCGAGGCCCGGCCGGAAGCGCTGCCGGCGTTGCGGGGCAACGATCCTTGTTCCGGGTCGTAAACCGCAAACGTCCACGCCGGCCGCCCAGCCGCTTTCGGGATTGAATCTGCAGGACACGATCGAGCAGTCTCTGAATCTGCCCGGTCCAACTCGCGAGGATCAGTCGGAAAGGTCCGACCGAAAAAAGATGTCCTCTCGGGCGCGGGCTCGCCTTGAGGAGCAGCTCACCGTGACCAATCCACTTTCGGAAACGGAGGCTCAGGCCAGACGCAAAGCGATCCTCGAAGCCGGACAGGCGGGGCACACCGCTGCTTCGTCCGTCATCGCGCGGTGTGTTGGTGATGAGTTCCCGTTCGTCAGGCAGGCCGTGGCCACCGCACTGACCGAACTGAAATCGACCGACGCACTGTCAGCCGTCCTGCCGCTGCTGGCTGATCCGGATGCCGACGTGGTGCGGGAGGCAACGAAGTGTCTCCGGAAAATCGGCGATCCACGAGCCATTCTTCCGCTCATCCTGCTTGGGCCTGTTCGACCTGAGTTCGCTCTGCAGTCGCTCGACGCAGCCGTCCACATTGGCCAGTCGCATCCCGCGACGCTGATCTCACTTGCCGCGTCGGAAGACAGGCGAGTTCAGGCGGACGCGGCATTCGCTCTGGGAAAAATCAAAGCCCCGGCCGCGATTCCGATCCTCACTTCGCTGCTGACCGATTCCACGGACTCAACTGTAAGGGCTCGCGCGGCGGATGCGCTGGGGCGAATCGGCGATCCGAACTGCGTTCCCACTTTGATGCGGCTGCTGCAGGAAGACGATGCGGTCCTCCGGCTTGCAGCCGTGATTGCGTTTCAGAATTTCTCCGACGTCCGGCCCGTGCAGTCTCTGTTGCCGCTTCTGCGGAGTACGGACGGAACTCTGCGGCGGCAGACGGTGAAAGCGCTGGCGGCGACAGGCGACTCCCGGTGCGTGCCGGAAATCGCGAGGCTGGTTGACGACCCGCAGCTCGACGAGGCGACACAGGCCGAGGTCGCAACGGCGCTCGGCGCGAGCGAACACCCGGCCGGAACTGCCGCCCTCGCCTCGCTGCTGGGAAGCAGCCACGACTCGGTCATCCTCAAGGCGTCCGCATCGATTCGAAAACTGCGACTCCACGAACTTGCGCCCCAGATCGCGCGGCTGACCGAGGCGGCCAATCCGGCAGTTCGTCGGCACGCCGCCGAGACGCTGGGCGAGCTCGACGACCCGGCGAGCCTCACGACGCTGTGCGGGCTGGTTGCCAGCGACAGTTCCTTTGAGGTTCGAGCGGCTTCGGCGAAAGCCCTGGGGCGACTAGGGGACAGCTCGGCGCTGCCTGCCCTTGAAAACGCCTTGAAAGACGAAGTCGCCGTTCGATGTGCCGCGGTGATCGCTCTCGGCGAACTCCGCGACCCATCCGCTCAGCCGGCGCTGATGGCGATGCTGCGGGATTCGGCGGCGGAAGTCCGTTATCACGCGACGATGGGACTGGCGAAAATCGGAGCGAAGAATGCGCAGGCCGCAATCGCAGCGCTGCTGTCAGACCCGGAACCGCTGGTGAAGAACGGAGCTCAAAAGGCTCTTGAACTTCTGGGTGTCGAGAAGGCACCTCCGACATTGGGAGGCCGGTTTCGATCTGTCGCGGGAGGTGTGGTTCCGGACTGGGCGGCCAGCTTTCTGCCGCGGTCACCCCTCCGGGCCGGCATGCTGGCCTCGGCCGTCGTGCTGGTCGGAACTCTGGTGTTCCTCACTGTCAGTGTGACCGCGGCGCCTCGAATTCTACTCCGGGGCAATGTGAGCGACATTCGATTCAGCCCGGACGGGCAGCAGTTGCTCGTCACTCGAATGCGAGGCGCCGCGGAAGTCTGGGATCTGGCCTCCGCGTCAATCGTGTCGGACGTCCCGGTTTCGAGTGGATCATTCGGTGCCTTCGTCGGCGACGCAACGCAAGCCGTGTTGCTGTCAAACGGGAAGGCGATGCCCTGGCAAACGGGCGGAGCAAACCAGATCGACGAAGAAGCCGCCTGGCGTATCTGCCCCACAATGAAGTGGGCGGCCTTTCCGACTGACGGATCGTTCGGAGTCTGCCTCGGTGAGGCCAGCGCTCTGAGCTGGGATACGAAAACCGGCGAGCAGATCGCAAAATTCGCTGTCAGCCCCATCGCCCGCTGCGGCATGAATGCAACGGGAACCGTGTTTGTGGAAGCACTCGAAGGAGTCCTCAAATTCGGGAACCCGCGAGCCGGTCAGTTGGAGAGTCGAGAAATCACTCTGCCCGAGGGAGCCGGGAACGTTGGGGCTGTCGCAGTCAGCCAGGACGGAAACCGAGTTGCACTCTGCATGACATCCCAGCAGCTCGTCCTGGTTCAGCTTGACACAGGCCGCACGGAAATTATCCCCGCACAGACCGGTCGAGCCGCGGCGTTCGGTCCGGACGGAACTTTGTGGTTCGTTCAATCAAACACGCTCAGCCTGCTCGATCCGAAATCGGATGAAGTGCGGTCAGTCGTGCTCGACGATCTCGACAGAATCGACAGCCTGACTGTCTCGCCCGACGGCACAACAGTTTGCGTCGGCAGCTCCGAAAACGATCAAGTCTGGGTCCTCGCCGCCGCAACAATGACGACGACTTCTGTCCTCAGCCCGCCCGCCCCGCAGCAGTAACGGCGTCTCGTCGGTCAAGCAGATGCAGGCCGCAAACTCCATGCAATCATTCCGGCGAGATTCTCGTTGCCTGGATGTCTCGTGACCACCCGGAGCCATCGCGATCGGTGCTGCGAATCGCAGACTTCCGGCCGACGCCAGGTACGTTCCTGACAATATGACGTAATTCTCGATTGGCTGTCTGGAACGTCGAGAAGTATTTCTGTTCCCTTAGATCGTCCCGAAGTGTTATCTTCGAGGGAAGGAGTCGTCTTCACTCGTGGCATTGTCCGGCACAGATGTGCTGGCAGGAGTAAGAGCATGGTTATGTTTCGAAGGTACGCTGCCAATTCCCCGGTCGTCTATCGCATGACGAAGCACAGCACGAAACCAGGTCCAAGAGCGCGGGACATTGATCCAGCACCAGGTGGCGAATCGTACGCGTACCAAGTCGAAAAATACTGGCTGGTCGAAGATGTCCTGCCAGACAATCAGCTGGTTCTCGTAACTCGGTCAGGCAAACGCCACATTGTTTCAGTCGCTGATGACAAGCTTCGACCCGCCACACTCTGGGAGCGTCTTATCCTGAAGAGTCGATTTCCCCAATCGACCTGTTCCGTTCGGTAGGCCAATAACCTTCGGCGATTGTCACTTCTACAAGCAGGTCAACGCCTGGACGAGCCTCTTTAATGTCCCAGGCATTGTCGGAAAAGCCTGGGATGAAGTCTCCCAATAGACCGTATCATTGGAGTCGAGACGACGTCGTCGTTGAACGAGGTTTCGCGAGGCAGCAGAAATGGCTTTCCGATTGAAACGCACTGAGTCTGTCCCGGCCGGTATCCGGCGGATTGTGCGGGAAGAGCTGGACGCGGGCCTGGCGGAACTGCGAGTGGCGGAACTGCGAGTGGCGGAAGTCGACCGCGAGAATGCGGTGCATCAGGTCCGCAAGCGGTGCAAGCGAATTCGCAGCGTCCTGCGACTGGTCCGGCCAGCCATCGGGGATCAGTACGCCGATGAGACAGAACGATTCCGCGACATCGGACGGCAGCTGTCCGAGATGCGCGATGCGGACGTGATTGTCGAGGAACTTGATCGACTCCGGCGTGAGTGTGGGCGAGGAAAATCCCGTCGGGCACTGGCCACTCTTCACGATGAGGTCTCACAACGTCGGGCAGCTCGACGGTCGCGGACGAAGAAAGACCACTCGAAGCTGCATGCCGTCGCCTCTCAGTTCGAGGAAGCTCGGCGGGGCCTGAAGAGCTGGAATTTTTCCCGGCGAGGCTGGCAGGCGATTGCCGGTGGGCTGCGGCACTCGTGCAACCGCAGCTGCAGAGCTCTGGCCGCCATCCATTCGGAACCGAGCGACATTCAGCTGCACGAACTGCGAAAGCGAGTCAAAGACCAGTGGTACCAGATGCGAATCCTCGAGCCAGTCTGGCCGGCTGTGATGCGGACTCGTTGCCACGAGATGAAGTCCCTCACCGAACTACTCGGCGAAGACCACGACCTGGTTGTTGTTCAACAGGCGATGGCTGAGTCACCTGCAATGGCCAAATCGCCGGATCTCCGAAACGCACTGTCGCATCTCATTATTCGGTTGCGGAAACAGCTGCGGAGTCAGTCGTTGAGAATCGCCAGACAATTGTTTGCCGAAAACGGACAATCGCTTGAGCGGCGTTTACATGCGCACTGGAAAATCTGGCGACGTGGATGACGCGTGTGGTCAAAAAACTCGAACGACTGCGAATTCTGCATGTTGAATCGTCTTGAGATGGCGGATCTCGAACGAATCGTGCTGATGCCCCCATCGCAGTTGCTCAGATTCCGTTGCACGCGTCGGTTTCATCAATCGGACGCACGAAACGGTTCGGAAGCCCGTTGGCTACTTGTCATCAAGCTGATGGCGCTCCGAGTGAATTCTCAGTCCCGACCGGCGAGTGTCTGATCCTGCTCGGATCGACAAAACCGATGCGAGTTGAGTTGGAAGCTCCGCAGCAGCTGCTAACCCGGATTATTCATGACTGGGGAGGAAAAGGAGCCTCCGAGCGATTACAAAGCGTTGTGTATCAAG
>JAQBVJ010000089.1 GCA_027623235.1 Planctomycetota bacterium | reverse complement strand
CTGTCTTGCGAATGCCGATGCTCTGCTGGCTGCCCTCACGTTCTGTGACACGGCTGGCATCGGATGCTTCCGGATCAACAGCCAGATTCTGCCCGTGAAGACTCATGACGAGTGCGGGTACGACGTCGCAGACCTGCCGGACGGCCCGGAAATCCTCTCGCGTTTCAAAGCCTGCGGCACGTTTGCGAAAGAACGTGGCATTCGGACCTGCTTCCATCCGGACCAGTTTATCGTTCTGAACTCGCCCAGGCCGGATGTCGTGGATCGATCCGTTGCGGAACTGGAATATCAGGCCGAGGTCGCCGAGTGGGTTGGAGCGGACGTGATCAACATTCACGGCGGTGGCGCGTACGGTGACAAGCCGTCAGCGCTGGCGGCGTTTGCTCGCAATCTTGGGCGTCTTTCAGACCGAGCCCGAACTCGGCTCACTGTCGAGAACGACGACGTGACCTACACGCCGGCTGACTTGCTTCCTGTCTGTCGAAACGAGGGCATCCCGCTGGTCTACGACGTCCATCATCACCGCTGCAATCAGGACGACATTTCGATTGAGGAAGCCACCGAACAGGCTCTGAAAACCTGGAAGCGAGAGCCGCTGTTTCATATCTCCAGTCCAATCGAAGGCTGGGGCGGGCCGAAGCCGCGGCGACATCACGATTTCATCGACATCCGCGACTTTCCCGAATGCTGGCGTGGAATGAAACTGACGGTCGAAGTCGAAGCCAAGGCAAAGGAGGTCGCAGTCCTGAAGCTGAAGAAGCAACTCGCCGAGCAATGGTTTGTGTATATCCTGCGATGTGCGGATGGGTCGCTCTACACCGGAATCACGAACGACCTCGATCACCGACTGACTCAGCACAACGCCGGCACGGCTTCGCGATACACACGCAGTCGTCTGCCGGTGGTGCTTGCGTATCAGGAAAAACAACCACACAAGAGCGCCGCATTGAAACGCGAACTGGCCATCAAGGCACTGTCGCGGACGGCTAAGGAGACGCTGATAATTCAATCCGACGTATGACGGTGTTTCGTGTCATTGCGATGTCTCTTGATTGAGTTTGGGGGCAGTCGTCGAGCCTCGTCCGACATCGAAATCTGGTCCCAGCGGCATTTCGCCGACGCCGGGTTGGCCTCAATCTTCTCGTCGGAGCGGACCGGGCCAGTCGTCTGGGAGTATAACTTCGGAGTCAGTGGCGGCGCTGTCCGGTCGAAGATGCCAGCCAGCACGAAGCCCACCCAGCACGAAAAACAATCATCGACGACATTGACGACATTGAAGTCGAGGAACTGCCGACTTCTGGAGACACACCATGAAGACGAAACTGATCGTCGCTACTTTGAGTTCGCTTGTATTTGCGACGTCACTGTCAGCTGAAGTCGTTGAACTGGCGAGGAACGGGAAGGCGCGGCTGCCGATCGTCATTGCGGACGAGCCGTCTGATCGAGTGCGGGCGTCCGCGAAGACGCTGGCTGACTACCTGCAGCGGATTACGCAGGCGGAATTCTCGATCACGACTCGCCAGGCGCAAGCAATCCATCTGGGTGTGCCAGGCGACTTCCCGGCACAGGACTTCGCGAAGCGATTCGACTCCAGGAGCATCACTCGGCGCGAAGAGTACCTGCTACGTTCAGATGCGCGCGGGTTGTGGCTGGTCGGGGCGACCGAACTGGCTGTCGAGCATGCGGTCTGGGGCTTGTTGCATCGACTTGGCTACCGGCAGTTCTTTTCGGGCGAGGCGTGGGAGGTTGTTCCAACACGCCGCGATCTGTCGATTGAGGTCGATGTTTTCGAGTCCCCCGATTATCTCGCGCGGCGCATCTGGTACGGCTATGGAACATGGGGCTACAACGTCGAACCCTACCGGCAATGGTGTGCGAAGAACCGCTGCGTACCAGGCATCCAACTCAGCACGGGGCACGCGTACGACGGGCTTGTCAAAGCGGCGCGAAAGGATTTTGAATTGCACCCGGAGTATTGGCCGCTCTTGAACGGCGAGCGTAAACCCGTCGTCAATCCCAAGCCATGCCTGAGCAATCCGGCCGTGCGAAGACTGTTCGTCCAGAACGCTCTCGCGAAGTTCGAACAGGACTCTTCGCTCGACAGCGTCTCGATGGATCCCAGCGATGGCGGCGGCTGGTGCGAGTGCGACGCCTGCGCCAAGCTGGGCTCGGTGAGCGACCAGGCGGTCACGTTGGCCAACGAGGTCGCCGTGGCGATCAACAAGCGGTCCCCCGGAAAGCTCGTCGGGATGTACGCGTACAACTACCACTCACCGCCGCCGAATGTGCAGGTCCATCCACAAGTCGTCATCAGCGTTGCCACTTCGTTTCTGAAAGGCGGACTGCGGCTGGAGAAAATCATCTCCGGCTGGAAAGAACGCGGGGCCACGCTTGGCATTCGTACCGCCATCTCCGGCGATCACTGCCGCAGCAGCGTAGGTAATTGCACCGGACCGTGAACGGTTACGGCAACATCGAATATCTGGTGGGCTCGATTCCTGAGTTTCACGCCAGCGGCGCGAAGTTCATGTCCGCTGAATCCAGCGACAACTGGGGACCAAACGGACTCGGCTACTATTTGGCTTCACGCATGCTGTGGGATGTCAATGAGGTGGACCACGTCGAAGTCCTGATCGAAGATTTTCTTTCCAGGTGTTTTGGACCGGCGAAGCGTGCAATGCTGATGTTTTATCATCAGCTCGACTCGTCGCATCAGCATCTCGACTTCAACGACCACCTCGGTCGCATGTTTCGGTTACATTGAACTGCGACGATGTGAGCGCTACGTAACCGGTTGCCGGTGCCATGGAATTGAGGAATTTAATGAGATTCGTATTCGCGGCATGTCTGGCCAGTGCGGCGTCGACGCTGCATGCCGAGACGGAATTTGCAAGCCTCAAAGCGACGGCCGATTTTCCAGGCGGGTCCGCAGTTGTGAAGTCCGTCGACCGGAATCAGGGAATCATTCACATCACGCCGCAAGTGCGATCGGAACGGGGCTGGCCCTGCTGGTGGTACTTGAAGGTGGACGGTGCGAAGGAAGGGCAACCGGTCACGTTGAGACTGTCAGCCAGCGACGGCGAATACCGACGGGGGCGTGTCCTCAGTGCCGACTGGTCTCAGCCCGATCGAGCTGCCATCAGCGTCGACAATGTGACGTGGACGCAGACTCCGAAATGTCAAAAGGCAAACGGCACGGCAACGTACAGCATCAAAGTGCCTGCCGACGCGTTCTGGATGGCCTGGGGACCGCCGTTTCTACCGTCGCACGCGGACGAGGTTCTGGAATCGATCAAGTCGCGACTGCCGAATGCCACGATGTTTGAGTTGGCGAAGACTCGCGGCGGGCGATCCGTGCGTGGAATTCGCATCGGCGGAAATGGAGACAAAGATGCGCCCAATTACGGCGTCTGGGTTCAGGCGAGGCAGCATGCCTGGGAAGCAGGTTCCAGTTGGGTCGGTCGCGGATTCGTTGAATGGCTCACGAGCGATGATCAGGCCGCAGTCGATCTGCGTCGCATCGCCACGATCTACTACGTGCCCATCATGGACGTGGACAATGCTGCCGTGGGAGCGGGTGGAAAAGACGCAGTGCCTCGGGATCACAATCGAGACTGGGACGACAACCCACACTATCCCGAAGTGGCAGCCGCACAGAAGCAGATTCTGCGGTTGAATGCGGACCAGCGGTTTGATGCGTTCATCGATCTCCACAACCCAGGAGGCAATGAACGACGCCCGTATTTCTTCGGGCCGACCAATCTCGACAAGCTGCCAGCAGTTCAACAACAGAATTACGCACGCTGGCAGGCGATCTCCAAAGATGCCATTTCCGGACCGCTGCCACTGGAGCCTCGATACAAGTTCGCGACGTACGTGAAGACGGACGAAGAACGGAATCGGATGAGTGCCAACTGGGTGAGAAACCACACGGCCGATCATGTCCTGTCCACAACCCTCGAAACTGTCTGGAACACACCGCACAGCACGCAGGCAGGCTATATGACTGTCGGAGCCCAGCTTGGTCGCGCCGTTTCCCGCTACCTCGAATCGAATCCCCGCGGCCCGGCCAGATAAACGCCTGCGCAGAGTTCACGATTGTTGAAGGCCACACATGAAGCTCACTCGCCGCCGATTCTGTTCCGCGATCGCAGCCACTCCTCTGATCAGCCCGAGATTCAGCGCCGGCGATGAGGCGGAACTGAACAGGGATGTGGTCATCATTGGTGGTGGTCTGGGTGGCTGTGCGGCGGCGATCGCGGCGCTCCGCAATGGACTGCGAGTCGTCATGACAGAGCAGTCCGACTGGATCGGCGGTCAGCTCACCAGCCAGGGAGTGCCTCCCGACGAGCATGGCTGGATCGAGACGGCTGGAGCCAACCGGTCCTACCGGCAACTGCGATCACAAATTCGACAGCACTACAGAATGCACTACCCGCTCACCGATGCCGCTCGGAAGAATGCTGCCCTCAATCCGGGCAACGGCAACGTCTCGCGCCTGTGTGCTGAGCCGCGAGTTTCACTGGCCGTGCTGGAAGCGTGGCTCGAACCGTTTGAGAAGTCCGGTCAACTTGTCCTCCTGCGCGAGCACGTTCCGGTCTCCGCCAATGTGGATGCTGATCGCGTGCTCGCCGTCACAGTTCGTTCGACAAAATCCGGTGATTCGCGCGTGTTGACCGGTCCGTATTTTGTTGATGCGACCGAACTCGGTGATCTGCTCCCGCTGACCGGTACCGAGTTCATCACGGGCTCAGAAGCTCGTTCGGAAACGCGCGAACTCCATGCTGGTGACAAGGTCGATCCGACGAATCAGCAGGCGTTCACAATGTGCTTTGCGGTCGATCATCTGGCTGGCGAGAACCACACGATTGATCGTCCGGATAAGTACGACTTCTGGCGTGATTACGTCCCGAAGATGAATCCGCCCTGGCCGGGCCGGTTGCTCGACTTTACCTACACCCATCCGAGAACCGGCAAACCCAAACGGCTCGGCTTTGATCCGGACGGCGGCAAGTCCGTAAATGGTGCGTTGAACCTCTGGACGTACCGGCGGATCATTGACGACTCGCTGTTTAAGCCAGGCCGATTCGACAGCGACATCAGTCTCATTAACTGGCCGCAGAACGACTACTTGCTCGGCAACCTGATCGGAGTGTCCGATGACGAGGCAGCACGCCACGTCGCACGAGCGAAACAGTTAAGCCTCTCTCTTCTTTACTGGCTGCAGACGGAAGCACCTCGGCCGGACGGTGGAACCGGATTCCCCGGACTGCGCCTGCGGGCAGACCTGATGGGCACCGAGGATGGTCTGGCGAAGATGCCGTACGTCCGCGAGTCGCGTCGGATCAAGGCTGCGTTCACAGTGCTGGAAGAACACGTCGGCCGGGAGAATCGGAGCGTGGTCACCGGCCAGTCGCCGGACGAAGTTTCGGCGGCCGTCTTTGCGGACTCAGTCGGAGTCGGCAGTTACCCGATCGATCTGCACCCAAGCTCGGGCGGAGATAATTACATCGATTTCGACTCACTTCGGTTTCAGATTCCACTCGGTTCGCTGCTGCCCGTCCACATGCAGAACCTGCTTCCGGCCTGCAAGAACATCGGGACGACGCATATCACCAGCGGCTGCTACCGCCTGCATCCGGTCGAATGGGGAATCGGTGAAGCAGTTGGATGCCTTGTCAGTTTCGCAATGAAGAAGAAAGTGAAACCGTCCGCAATTCGGGAAACACCGAAACTGCTTGCAGAGTTTAAGGACGCGATTCGTCAGCAGGGCGTCGAATCAGAGTGGCCAACGTAATGCCGAGTGCTTCGAGTTCCGCCGAGTGCTTCGAGTTCCGCCGAGTGCTTCGAGTTCCGCCGAGTGCTTCGAGTTCCACTGTGCGGCGACGTCTGCGCCGTTGACCCTCACAGGTCTTGACTGCTCGAAGCGGAGTATCGACTACTTCACTACGACCGAATTCAGGGAAGGCTCCAAGGGCTCACCCTGAGATTGCCACCCAATGCAGGCTTCAAAGAGCGTCAGCGAGAGGGCCATTCGGGAATGGTCAAAGTGACGTCCTCTCACTTGCGCTTCGGGCTACGGCTTCCGGGGGACAACTCGGAGTACATCGGGAACTTATTTCGAACCCGTTTCCCAGCGGACAGTTGTGAGCCGATCCCGCTTGCAGGACGATGCCACCCTCAGACGAGAGATTATCAGAAGAAAAAAAAGACTCATCCATGCCACGAATCGAACCGCTCGCCGAAGCGGATGCTCAGGACAAGACCGCTCAAACGTACGGCCGAATCAGGGAAATGCTCGGCAGCGAGACGGTTCCCGAGCCGTTTCTGCACTACGGTCGCGTGCAGCCGTTTCTACAGGACTTCTACATGAACTTCAAAAAGTTCGTGTACACGGACGGGAAAATCGACGCTCAAACAAAGGCGATCATCGGCCTGGCCGTAAGCAGTCACTACGGGTGCGGACTGTGGCAGGACTTTCTGATCGATCGGGCGAAATCGCTCGGCGTCGCCGATGGGCAGGTCGGCGAGGTGATCGCGGTCGCCTCGACCAACGCGATGTACAACAACTTTTTCAAGTTTCGAAACTTCAGCGGATCGGACATCTTTTCCGAAATGCCGGTCGGTCTGAGAGCTCACACGTTTACAAGCACGTCGCTCACCGATCAAACCGTCGAACTGATTAACGTGGCGATCAGCAATCTCAACGCGTGCAAGCCCTGCACCTCGGCGCACGTGGAGAAGTCCCGACAACTGGGTCTCAGTGATGAGGCTCTCCTTGAGGCGATTCAATGTGCCGCCACTATGGGAGCCGGTTGTGCGTTTTTGAAAGCGGCTGGAGTCTGAATCATGTCTGAAGTGACCATCCGCTGCCGCAAAGACGGGCCGCTCATTGTGACTGGTCCGGCGAAAGTCACCGACACGGACGGCAACGAGTACGACACGTCCGGCAAGGAGAACATCGCTCTTTGCCGTTGTGGAGTTTCCGGCAATCGCCCGTTCTGTGACGGATCTCATCGCGCGAGCGGATTCCAATCTGACGATTCCGCACGGGCCTGAAGCGGGCGGGTCCCGAAAACGGGGCAATCTGGATTGCCTGATTCTTCTCTTCCCGCAGGATTTGCGTGAAAAGTCCCGACTCCGGTGCTGACGATCATTCAGGTTATGGCCATACTGCGCCCGTTGTACGCGCTGGCGAAACAGTGTACGCGCAGGCGAAACAGCAAAGTGTGGCGGAAAACTCATCGCAGTGTCTCCAGCTTCCTGGATGAAGCCGGCAGAGATGCGAATCGGACAAAAAGCGGCAAGGGAGGCTTCAGTGGCCCAACTGCGACTGGCACTGGTGATTCACAATCACCAGCCCATCGGGAATTTCGACGACGTCTGCCATCAGGCATTTCACAACGCGTACAAGCCGTTCCTCGATGTGCTGTCTGATTTTCCGAACATCGCGCTGACGCTGCACAACTCGGGCAGTCTGCTGGAATGGCTGGTCGAGCACCGGCCGGAGTACCTCGATCAGGTGCGAGGCCTGCTCGAACGTGGCCAGCTGGAAATCATTGGCGGCCCGTTTTACGAACCGATCCTCTCCGGCATTCCACAACGCGACCGCGTCGGTCAGACAAAAGCGTACTCGGCGTTTCTCGAACAGCACTTCGGACAGAAGCCGCGCGGTATGTGGGTTCCCGAGCGTGTCTGGGAGCAATCCTTCACGAAGGATCTGGTCGATGCCGGAATCGAGTACACCGTCCTCGACGATTACCACTTCCGTTGTGCCGGGCTCACCGACGAGGAACTCAGTTCGTATTTCGTGACCGAAGACGAAGGCCGCGTCCTGAAAATCTTCCCCGTCGCCGAGCGGCTGCGATACTGCATCCCGTTTCAGGCGCCGGAAGAGTCGATTCACTTTCTGCGCGGCATCTTCGAAACCAGCCCGAACGCGGTCGTCACTTTCGGCGACGACGGAGAGAAATTCGGCAGCTGGCCGGAAACCTACCGCACCTGCTACGAGGAAGGCTGGCTCCGCCGCTTCTTCCAGATGATCTCGGACAATGGCGAGTGGCTCAAAGCGGCGACGCTCGGCGAGTGCATCGACAACGTCGTCCCGGCCGGCCGCATTTACCTGCCGGACAGCAGCTATCGCGAGATGACCGAGTGGGTGCTCCCCCCCGCACGACAGAAAACACTGCTTGGTCTGCGACAGAAAAAACAGAAAGAGGATCCCGACTGGGACGAGCTGGCCCCGTTCGTTCGCGGCGGCTACTGGCGAAACTTCCGCACGAAGTATCCTGAGGCGAACGAGATGTACTCGCGGATGCTGACGGTCAGTCACCGCCTGGCCGAGCTCGAAGCCGCTGACAAGGAACGAGACTTCGCTGACCGGCTCAACGAAGCCCGCATCGAACTTTACCGAGGCCAGTGCAACTGCTCGTACTGGCATGGCGCGTTTGGCGGGCTGTACCTGCCGCACCTTCGTCACGCCGTCTACCGCCACCTCATTGCGGCCGACACGATTCTCGAACAGGTCGGACGAGCGATCGACGGCAGCGCGGCCCCCGACGGTCCCGATCGCTGGGTCCGCATCGAGGCTGCCGACTACGACTGCGACTCACGCAAAGAAATCAGAATCAGCGGCGATCGACTGGTCGCGTTCCTCTCGCCAAGTCGAGGCGGGCATCTGTACGAGCTCGACATTCGCAACATCCGCCAGAACGTTCTGGGCACTCTGAACCGTCGGCCCGAGATCTACCACGAGGCGATTATTCAGGCGGCAACGGGAGAGGGCGGAGACGGTCTGAACGCAGCCAGCATTCAGGGTGAGATCAAGTGCAAGCAGGAAAACCTGCACGAGAAAATCGCCTACGACAGCTACCCGCGCAAAGCTCTCGTCGATCACTTTCTGAAGCCTGGCCTGTCGCTGGACGACTTCCGCAATGGCCGCGGCTTTGAAGGAGACTTCCACACGGGCGTGTACCAGTCGCTGCTTCGCCGATCGCGGGATCGCGTCGAAGCCGACCTCGCGCGGCGCGGGCTGCTTGCCTCGTACGAAGTTCAGCTGACCAAGACAGTCGCCCTCGACCGCACGCGCGGCGGATCCCTGGAAATCAGCTACCGCATCGAGAATCTGCCGCCAGGCATGCCGATTCATTTCGGCATCGAGTTCAACCTGTCCGGCCTGCCCGACGGAGCGGACGATCGCTACTACTACGATCTTCAGGGCCAGCGACTCGGCCAGCTGCAGTCGGTGCTCTCACTGAACGACTGCCAGCGAATCGGGCTGGTCGACGAGTGGCTTGGCGTTGACATCTCGCTCGACGTTTCAAAGCCCGGTGGTCTGTGGACGTTCCCGATTGAAACCGTCAGTCAGTCCGAAGGCGGATTCGAAACCGTCCACCAGGCCTGCTGCCTGGTCCCGCACTGGGAGTTCGTCACGCCCGAAGACGGAGTGTGGACGGTCGACCTGACGCTCGGCATCGACACATCCGCCGCGCAGGCCAGAGAACTGTCGAAAGCGGCCCACGCCCACGAGTAGAGTCCGAATCAAAGTACGACTTAGCACGGGAATTCAAGGAGGCCGAGGAGTGTGGCAGGCAGGATGAGTTTTTGAGTCGTCTTCATGAGTCAGCTCCGTGAGGAGTTTTACTTGATTAAGTCTTTATCCGTCCTACGAGGGTCTGTTACTTCCGGCAGGTCTTGATCCAGGTGATCTGACGCGAGGCCAGTTGAACTTTCGGGTGTTTTGCAAACTTCTGCTGGAAGACCTCGTAAGCGTCCATAGCGTCGTTCCACTTGCCCATTTGTTCGAGGACCTCCGCCATCGCGAATTGAGCGTCGGCCACTCGCTGGCTGGCCGGGTAATTTCGGATGAATGTCTGAAATCCGTCGACGGCCTGGGCGTACTTCGATTCCTCGACGTAAAACACCGCCACTTTCCAGGCGGCATCTTCGGCGACCGGCGTTCCCGGGAAGAGTTTCACGATGCTCTGGTAAGTCTGCATGGCGGCCGCGCGGTCCTTAAGGCGTGTCTCAAGAATGTCGGCCACACGGATCAGCGAGCGGTCGGTCATATCGCCAAGCGGGTAATCGGAGGCCGCCTTCGCGTAAATCTCAACGGCTGACCGGTAGGCATCGTTGATGCGATCCTGCCGGTTCGCGATCTGCAGAGCCGTTTCCGTTTCCGCCTGAAGCTCCGCCTGAGTCACATTGCAGAACAGGTTGTCGACGTGCGAGCTGCCGCTCAGCCAGGCCTGCGATGCCTCATTCAACGCCAGCTTGTTCGCGTCGCCTTCCCGTTTGATCTGGCCACGCTCGGCGGCGTCGCGTGCGGTGGCAACGTCGGTCTGCATGCGGAACCGCGAGTACGCCGACTTCTGCTCCATGACAAACGAATCCTCGCGGGCTTTTTCAAGCGTCACTCCCGCGAGGGCGACGGCCTGCGTTTCGAAGCTCTGCCCGACCAGGTGCAGCGCGTCAGCGGCCTGGACATGCAGACCGCTGGCCCGCTCCTGCGAGATGCTTTGAATGAGTGCCGCTTCCTGCAGATAACTGTCGACGACCAGTAACTGAGCCACGTTGACCCAGGCCACTTCGTCGGAATTCGCCTCGATGAACGTGTCGACTTCCTGGCGAGCCTGCTCAAACTGCTCGTGCCGCTCGACGACCACAGCGAGATCGATCTGCCCGGTCCGCCGCGACGCGTGAGAAAGACGATCCGTGACAACCCGGTACGCGAGTGCAACTCGTTCCGGATCGTTCGCGTGATCTTTGAGATACTTCTGGATGAGGACGATGGCCCGGTACGCGTGGTAGTGCTGCGAGAGGCCGATGACTTTCTCGACGGACAGTGTCGCGAATGGTGATTCCGGGTACTTCGTCATGAGTTCAACAAGCAGCTTCACCGCGGAATCGTGTTTCGCCTCCACTTTCAGCAGCGAGCGATCCTGCGAGGCGCGGGCCGCAACGGCGAGCGTTCTTGATGAGCACCGACAGCCCGTCACCGAGCGCCCGTCACCGAGCGCCCGTCGCGCGGCAAGTAGTCGGTCTTCATCGTAGATCGCCCGTCGAATTTTCAGTCGGGCCAGAGCCCAGCCCTCATCGACGTCCGGCTGTCCCGCATAGTAAATGCCGATTGCCTTTGCAGCGTCTTCCCACTTCACGGCCTCGGCGAGCCGTTCAAAGATCCCCATCGCCGCGGAATGACTCGCCTCGTCATTCGCGTAGCGAGCCCGAATCTGCGCGGCAAGATTCAACGTCGCGATGTCGTACCTGCCGAGCCCTCCAGCGTTCACGACGACGACCGACTGTGACGCCTTTTGAAACTCGGCCAGGCCGAGCGACACACAGTTTTGAGCGATCATGCCGAGAACCGTCTGCTCCCCTGGCCCGGGAGGAAGCTTCGCGAGGTTGCCGCCCAGCGTGACGGTGCCGTCGTCGGCAACGGTTGCAAACTGAGCCAGCCCGGTGGCCAGGTCATTTGCCTGCGCGTAGCGGCCAATGTGAGCAGACATCAGGTCAGTCAGCGTCTTCGACGGGAGTGAAACGGCACCCGCCAGAATCAGCTCGCGCTGAATGGCATCGGCACGGCTCAGCAATGTGCCCGCCTGACGCGCTGCCGCCGGTCGACTCAGCGTTGCGAGCTGTGCCGCGAACTCAGCGATCAGCGCTTCGTCGTCTCGGGACACGCTTCGTCGTCTCGGGACAACTGCGCCGCCAGCCAGTAGCCCAGGAGACTCGCCCGCGCACCATCGCGAACAAATTCCGCTCGGCCGACATTCGCGAAAGCGTGGGCGATCGATTTTCGGAGTGCGGAAGGCGAGTCGTCGTTAAGAACCCAGCCGGTGTTGATCTTCTGCGGTTTCAAAACCGCGTCCGCTGCTGGCAGGTCAGCGACGTTGCTTATCATCGGCCAGACAAGTTTCAAAACTCCGTCGAGGTCGCCCTGCGCCGGTCGCTCGCCGACAGCGCGCATCAGTTCGGCAAGAGCGACCGCCGTCACGTTGTCTCGCCGGTGCCCGGGCGGGATCGATTTCAGCGAAACGGCGAGAGTTCGCTACGCGGCATCGTGTCCGGTCTTCTTTGCCAGATTAATGAGGGCACCGGCGATCTCACTGCGGGATTTCCAGACGCCGTCCAGCTCGCCGGCTTTGGCCAGTGTGGCCTCAGCCTGTTCGATATTTCAGTCTTTCTGAAGGATCAGAGCCATCGCCGCGATGACTCGCGCCGGGCCCGCGGAGGCTCCGTTCTGAATCGCCGCGACGGAATGCCGCAGCGCGTCTTCCGTCGAACCGCCCCACAATTTCGACTCGGCCAGCAGCAACTGAGCTTCGGTCCGCTCTTCCTGTGACAGGGGCTGGCGAAGCACCTGAAGCATCGCGTCGGCCGCCCGAGTGTATTGCTCAAATTCGATCAGCACTTTCGCCGCCGCGACCTGTTGAGCAAACGACGTCTTGCGACCGGTCAAAGCGGCTACCATTTTCGTCGCCTGCTTGTGTTGTGGCGAGAGTTTGACAACGGCCTGAAACTGAGCGATCGCGGCTTCCAGATTTCCGAGTCGCAACTGGCACTCACCCAGGGCCAGCTGAGCCTCAACCGATTCCGGCATGGCCGCGAAGTCGGAATGGTGAGGCGTCGTCAATATTCAATTCGGTCAGGCGTGACTCAAAGGTCCGGTTCGGAAGTTTCCTGCTTGTTCTCTCCTGAAGAGCGAGAAGAACTCCTGAGTCACGACACCAAATCGATACTTGATTGTCACGCGTAGTCGCCGGGAATTCGCCCCTGATTCAAATCGGTTTACGTGGTTTTTACAGAGTTGTTACTTACCGCGACGGATCGACACCGCACCGTCTCACGTCGCCGGTACGCAAGTGCAACGCGGACTCGTCCTGAGTCTTAGAAGAAATCTTCAAAGTTCCCGCAGGCTCACCCGAGAGCAGGCTTGATATTCGAGTATGGCCGGCCCGAAGCGGAACCGACAGCCCGGTGAACCGCCGACTAACCGGGAGGGCGAAGCTCCTGCTGAGCCGGCCCGCGCAATGCGGCTGGACAGGAGTCACGCCCTGGTGGTGTCCCAACTCGTGACTACTCGGACTCTTCCCGCTTCGAAGCGATCACGGCGACTTCAGCCTCACACGGCTGTCTCGCGTCGAGCGTGTACTTCACAACGAGGCCTCCGATGATCATCGCTCCTCCGGCCCAGACGTGCGGACTCACCGGCTCCGTCCAGAACAGACTCACCCAGAGCGGATTCAGCAGCGGCTCCAGTAGCAGGATGAAGACGGCTTCTGTGACCGGCACATCTCGAACGCATCTCGCGTAAAGCACGTACGGCAGGCCCATCTGCACGACGCCAAGAACAGCGACGACGGCAAACTGCGACAGGTTCAACGAAACGTCAAACGACAGCACCCAGGGAAGCAGCACGAGTCCTGCGGCCAGATGGTTGAGTGCCGTCAGCCAGGCGGCGTCTTCGTCTCGCAGTAACCGGATTGAAACGAGAACGCACGAGTAGGAAATCCCGCTGCCAATCGCGAGGACGTTTCCCAGGGAGTTGTCGGACCCACTCTCCGACACGACGATCCAGATAATTCCCGCGACGGCTCCGGTCATCGCGAACAGCGTCGTCTTCCGAACGCGTTCCTTGAGAACAAAAAAACTGATGATCGATGCCCAGACGGTTGCGGTGTATTGCAGAAAAATCGCCGCGGCCGCCGTCGTGCGAGTCATCGACGTAATAAACAGCAGGTTCATCGCGGCAAATGCGACAACCATCGGCACAAGCGCCGGTCGCCAGCGGATCCTGCGAAACCGGACGAACGGAAGAAGCAGTGTTCCTGCGGCGAGGGCTCGCCAGCAGGCGAGGATCGGACCGCTCGATTCAACCGGCAGCGAGTTCAACAGCGGGCTTTTGATGACGACGCCGCTGAGGCTCCACAGAACCGCAGCGAGCAGCAGCGTCCACCGAGCGCGACGCCGCCGCGCGAGGTCTTCCTGAGTGGGCGGTCTCTCAGTGGTCGTCAACGGCGAGTCCTCACGAAACGGAACCGCGACGTGTATCGCCGCCAGTGTGAGGAAGCAATCAACCAGCCCGACCGTCAGGCCTCAGTTGCTCCGTCAGCACCAAGCCGTTACGACTCCCGCCTCTCCAAACACACCAATGAATCTGCATGCGAACGGGAAGCTGACATCATGACGGAGCGAGTCCAGGGGGACCTTTACGACTACCCGGTCTACTACGATCTGATCTTCGGCTCAGACTGGAAGGCGGAGTACGACTTTCTGACGGGGTGCTTCGAAAAGTTTGCGAAGAAAAAAGTCAAACGCATTTTCGAGCCGGCGTGCGGAACGGGGCGGCTGCTCATCAAACTGGCTCAGGCCGGGTTTGAGGTTTCCGGCAACGATCTCAACGAGCGGGCGGTCAAGTTCTGCAACGACCGTCTGGAGCGGAACGACTTCGCTCGATCTGCCTTCGTCGGCGACATGGCGAACTTCAAGCTGAAGAAAAAAGTCGATGCCAGCTTCAACATGATCAACTCGTTCCGGCACCTGCCGACCGAGAAGCTGGCGGTGGCTCATCTGCAGTGCATGGCCGATGCAACAAACAAAGGCGGCCTGTACGTACTCGGGCTGCACCTCATCCCGACGGCTTCGGTCGACAGAATTGAAGACGAGGCCTGGACGGCTGCTCGCGGCAACCTGCGCGTTAACACGTACATGTGGTCGAAAGGAATCGATGAAAAAAAACGCATCGAGTATCTCGGCCTGAAAATCGACGTGTGGACTCCGACCAGGCACCTGGAGATCGAAGACGAAATGCTCTACCGCACGTACTCCGCGCGGCAGATGGCAGGCTACCTGAAGAAGGTCCCCGAATTCGAAATCGTCGAGACGTTCGATTTTGCCTACGAACTCGACGAGCCGGTCAAGGTGGACTCCCGCACTGAGGATGTCGTCTTCATCCTGCGGAAGAAGTAACTCCGCCAGCCGGTCAAGCAATCGCACAAGACAGAGGCAAGCTGACTCAATCGTTCCGTTGGGACGCTTTTGCCGGCGGTCCGTCGACGGGTTGCGAAGCGATTTCCGTCGCCGGCAGTGCTTCGACGATGTCTCCGGAGCCAGTCGCAGGGGACTCGTTCCGCACCTTCCTGACGAGCCACAGAATCACCGGGTACGTCGGCACGCTTGTCACTGTCGCCACAACGAGCGAGCCCAGAATCAACGGCGAGCCGACTCGCACGAACAGTCCGACCACCGTGTCCCACCACTGAGCGAAACCTTCGTACTCCAATGTCCGGGCAAAGTCCTCGTACGTCACCGTCGCCGCGACAAAGTATGTTCCGACCGAATAATTGAACCAGTAAATCGGCAGCACGGTGAACGGGTTGGAAACGTAAACAGTCAGCAGAGCCGCCACTTTGTTGAAGTGAAAGAACGGCCGCGTGGCGTAGGCCAGACACAGAACCAGAATCATCTGAATGCCAACCGTCGGGGTCATCCCGATGAACATACCGATCGCGGTGCCCAGGGCGATCGCGTGAGCGGTGTCGTCCAGCAACAGAATCCTGCGCAGCAGAATCCTCGGCGTTAACCGCTCAGAGTCTGCTGGATGCTGCGACATTGGAACTTACACTCGGGTTGTGAGGCCGGAATTCGTGAGAACCCGGTCGGTCCGCTTGATCTGCGACGACGCCTCTCCTTCAGATTCGACACAGAAGACCATCGAACTTTGCGGAAATCTCCGCCTGCGTCAACGAGATCGAGGTCAACTGGGGTATCTACGACCGCAATGCACCCGTCCATGCACACATTCGGACCAGAATTCAGGCACCACCTTGACCGTGCCTGAACACGAGGCTACGTTGGGCACAGGATTCGCTGAGATCATTGAGAAGCTGATATTTTCCGCAGCATTCTTCCCATTTCCACGTATGAACTCTGTCGGCCGAGAGGCTCCGCGACCGACACGAATTGCCATTAAAAATCAGGAGCCGGCCTGTTTTGCAGCAGGAGGCGGCTATGCTCGTCCTCACCCGGAAGAAAAACGAAAGTATCATCATCGACGATCAGATTCGGATTGTCGTCGTCGAGGTTCGTGGCGACAAAGTTCGACTCGGAATCGAAGCGCCTCGCGAAATTTCTGTGCACCGCCAGGAAATTCACGACGCAATCTCGAAGGGCCTCGGGACTGCGAAATCTGCGGAGAATTCCGCAATGCCGGACGCCCTCGCGGGGGAATGAAAAAAACGGCGAACAGTTTTTTCTGAAGCGTTGACACGGATTCGCCGAATAGTAACTTACGCACCCGCGAAACGGCCCCATCGTCTAGTGGCCTAGGACTCCGGACTTTCGCTCCGGCAACGGGGATTCGAATTCCCCTGGGGTCAATCAAACAGGAAATGCCCGAGTCAGCTGGCTCGGGCATTTTTTGTGTGATCACCGTTTCGTGAGTTACGTCGAACAGGAAATCGCAATGGCTCCAGATGATGCCTGGCGGGCTCTCTTTCTCAATTGGCCGGCCGAGATTCCGAAACTGGGAATCGTCACGACAACCCTCGGAGAAAACGTCCCGTTCGTCGGCTTTGCTCTGTCACCAGGGCTGCTGCTTGTCGAGCGTGATAAACCGGACGCTATCGGCTCCCGGAAAATGATCATCCCCTACAGCTACATTCTCGCCATCAAACTGGCCACTCCGGCGCCGCTGGCGGATTTACAGCCGCTCGGCTTCAAAGTGAAATGATGCGCCCGCTCCGTGAATCGGGAAGGCGAGGCGCCTGCCGGCTGGCCTGCAGCGACGACTTTGCTGTCCGCAAACGATTCCTGCTCCAGCCCTCTCGGGCGTGGTGAGCAGCGTGTTCGCGATCAGGGTCTCCTCGCCGCACTTGTAGTGCCCGCCGTGCTTCAGGCCGCGCGCGGCCGGCGGAAACGACGATTGGATCATTCCGGGGGTTGTGGGGAGGGATTGCGGGGCGGAAGATAAGATGAACGCCCGCGGGCGGCGAATCGTTTCGGCCGTTTCGTCACGGTTCATTGGAAGGGTCTCGCGCCAGGACGCAGAGCCGCAAGGGCCAGTAGCCTCGCGCGGCCTGACGATCCAGTACGCCTCCCTCGTCGAATCCAGTTCTAATCCCATTTTCCGACGCCGCATCTTTTTGAGGAGCCTTCGTGGTGCGAGAGGATCTCCTGCTGAAGACTGTCCTGGATCTCACCCGAAACCAGTTTGAGGCGGCCTTCTGCACGCTCAACAGGTGCATCGACCTGTGCCCGGAAGAATCCTGGAATGAGCCGGTCGTGAACCTCAAGTTTTGCCAGGTTGCATTTCACACGCTGTTTTTCGCAGACCTGTACCTCGCCAGGTCAGGCGATCTGGAAGCTTTCAGGAAGCAGCCCTTCCACCAGGAGCACCTCAGCTTTTTTCGCGACTATGAAAAATTACAGGATCGCAAACAGACGTTGCTCTACGATCTCGCCACAACCACGAGCTACCTCAACCATTGCCGCCAGAAAGCCCTCGACGTCGTCGCGGCCGAGACGGCGGAATCCCTCGCCGGGCCATCGGGCTTCGACTGGCGTGACTGCTCGCGAGCCGAACTGCACGTTTACAACGCCCGCCACATTTACCATCACAGCGCACAGTTGAGTCTACGGCTGAGGCAGATCGGCGAGATCGATGTCCCGTGGATTTCTCACGCGTGGCAGGACAAGTGACATCGCTGCCTCGCTCGCATCCCGGCATCAGGTGAGGTTCAATGAGAGAAACGCAGACGACTCGGAAGCGGAGAATGCAGACCTCATGAGCCAGATTCGAATCTTTATGACGGCCTGCTGTCTTGCTTCGGCGGCCTGGACGTTCACACCAGCCTCCTCCGCTGCGGAAATCGACTTTAACCGCGACGTCAGGCCGATCCTTTCCGACAGTTGTTTCTCGTGCCACGGCTTCGACAAGGCCGCGCGGAAAGCGGACCTGCGGCTCGACACGCTTGAGGGAGCCACCGCCAACCGTGACGGCTCGGCGGCAATCGTGCCGGGCAAGCCGGAATCGAGCCTGCTGATCGAACGAGTCAGCTCGACCGATCCGGACCTCGTCATGCCGCCTGCCGGTTCACACCGCAAGCCACTTCGAAAAAAGGACGTTGAGATTCTGCGCGAGTGGATTCGCCAGGGAGCCGTCTGGGGAAAGCACTGGGCTTTCGAGCCACCCGTCAAGGCGGCGACACCGGAAAACGGTCCGCACCCGATCGACTTCTTCATCCGGAAGCGGCTCTCGGCTGAGCAGCTCACTCCTGCAGAGCGAGCGGCCGTGCACACGCTCGTCCGCAGGCTGTCGTTCGACCTGACCGGACTGCCTCCGGATCCGGAAGTCGTCGAGCGGCTCGTCAAGGATCACTCGCCCGAGGCGTGGGAGAAGCTCACCGATCAGTTCCTCGCCTCACCCCATTTTGGCGAGCGGATGGCGATGTGGTGGCTCGACGGAGCTCGCTACAGCGACACGGATGGCTTTCAGTCAGACGCGACGCGAACGAACTGGCCGTGGCGGGACTGGGTCGTCGCCTCGTTCAACTCCAACATGCCGTTCGACCAGTTTACGGTCGAGCAGTTTGCCGGAGACCTGCTTCCGAACGCGACTCCCGAGCAACGGCTCGCCACGTGCTTTCATCGCAACCACATGACAAACGGTGAGGGCGGTCGGGACAAAGAAGAATCGCGCATCGACTACGTCCTCGACCGAACAAACACAATAGGCACGCTGTGGCTCGGTCTGACGCTCGGCTGCACGCAGTGTCACGACCACAAGTTCGACCCGGTTTCGCAACGCGACTACTACAGCCTGACGGCCTACTTCGACAGCATCGACGAGACCGGCGCGGCAGGCAGCGGAGCGGCTCCGTTTATGAAGTACCGCTCGCCGTATGCGAAACGGGCCGTTGAGGAAGCCGAAGCGACTCTCAAAGAATCGGACGCGATTGTCGCCAGAGTCCGCGCGCGTGCCGAGGCAGACTTTGCCCCGTGGCTCGAAAAACAGATTGAGAAAACTCGTTCGGGATTTCAGCCGTGGACGATCGTCAAACCGGTTCGGCTGGCCACAACGGAAGGCTACGTCCTCTCCACCGACGCAGATGGGATCATTCGATCGGAGCCGGCGGAATTTCCTCAGGACGATTTCATCGTGACGGCCTCGCCGAGCGGACTGGATCGGATCACCGGCCTGCGGCTCGAAGTGTTTCCGCACGCGTCGCACACGGACGGAAAATACTCGTTCAGTCCGTCCGGTGAGTTCATCCTCACAAATCTCAAGCTCCTCGTTCAGCGGCGCGGCACTTCGCAGTACCGCGAAATCGCTGTCGCGTCCGCAGCGGCCGACATCGAAGGCGAGGGCGAAGACAAGGGCTACGGCAAGATCGCCGGCACGCTCGACGACGATCCGCGCAAGGGCTGGACGACTCGAACGAAGCCAGGCGATGTCACTCACACCGCGGTCTTCGCGCTGGCGGAGCCGCTGGTGCTGGCGGAAGACGAAGAACTGAGAATCGTTCTCATGCAGAGGTCCCTCGCCCCGCGCGAGCTCATCGGCCGATTCCGCCTCAGCCTCACAAACCAGCGCGGCGAGGCAGCACGCCTGTCCGGGAAAATGCCCCTGGAAGAACTTGCAGAAATGAAGGCAAGCGACGGCAACCTGCTCTCTGCCGCGAACCTCGACGCAAAACTTCGAGGACAACTCTTCGAACAATTCCTCGAAGATCACGCCGAGTGGAATGAAACAAAGTCCCGCAACAACCGCATCCGCAGTCAACTTTCGGCAGCGAAATCAGCAGCGGGCGACGTTTCGGTCATGGTTCTGGGCGAGCGAAAGAACGCGAGAACGTCTCACATCCTCGAACGTGGTGTCTGGGACAAAAAGGGCGAGGACGTTTCGCGCGGCGTTCTTCCGGCGGTGCTGGCTGTCGACCCGTCGCAAGTGACGACGCGACTGGAACTCGCGAAGTGGATCGCCTCACGAGAGAACCCACTCACCGCGCGAGTCATCACGAATCAGATCTGGCAGTTGTTTTTCGGAGCCGGTCTCGTCCGAACTCCGAACGACTTCGGGCTGCAGGGCGAATCGCCGACGCATCCGCAACTGCTCGACTGGCTCGCGGTCGACTTCATGGAAAGCGGCTGGGACGTCAAGCGCCTCGTTAAGACAATCGTGCTGAGCGAGGCGTATCGGCAGGACAGCTCCGCCGCGAAGAAGTTGCTCGAACTCGACCCGGAGAATCGGCTGCTCGCCCGAGGCCCGCGATATCGGCTGCCCGCCTGGATGATTCGCGACAGCCTGCTCAAGTCGAGCGGCCTTCTGAACAGCGCCGTTGGCGGGCCGCCGGTTTTTCCGTATCAGCCACCTGGCGTCTGGCAGGATCAATTCATGGGCCGCTTCACCTACGTGCCGACACTCGGTCCCGGTCAGTACCGCCGGACCCTCTACGCGTTCTGGCGGCGATCAAGTGCTCCGACATTCCTGTTCGATTCCGCAATGCGAAGAACCTGCGAGGTGGCTCCGCGACTGACGAACACACCGCTCCACGCGCTGACGCTGCTCAACGATCTGACATCCCAGGAGGCGATGAGAAGCCTCGCCGACGCTTCGTTCAGGGACGCGCCGCAGAAGCCGGAAGCGCGAATCGAATTTCTCTTTCGCCGGGCTCTTTCCCGTCCGCCGGAAACTCGCGAACGTGAGATCCTTCGGCGGGAGTACGATCGAGCCCTGAAGTTCTACCAGTCGCATCGCGAGCAGGCTCGCACCTTCGCATCGCCGGGTCAGATGCCCGAACCGGCAAACGATCATCTTCCGGAGCTGGCAGCAACGATGCTGCTGGCAAACCTTGTCCTGAATCTGGACGAAGCGATCACACATGAGTGACCTCATCGAAAATCACGCCGCTGTGCAAAACCCGCTCGACGTCACGCGTCGGTACTTCCTTGGCCAGGGCGCCGGAGTCGGGCTCGGCGCGATGGCTCTCGGCCTGCTGGACAGCAAGGGGAGATCCGCCGGTGCGGAAACGACATCGCGACTGCGCGGAATGACCGATTTCGCCCCGAAGGCGAAAAGGATTATTTTTCTCACGCAGTCTGGAGGTCCGTCTCAGATCGAGCTCTACGATGACAAACCCAATCTGCCGAAACAGGCCGGCAAAGAATTGCCGCCCAGCGTGCGAATGGGGCAGCGGCTCACGACGATGACGGCCGGCAAAGCTCAACTGGTCATGCCGGCTCAATCGACGTTCTCGCGGCATGGCGAGTCCGGAGCGACGGTCAGCGACTGGCTGCCCCACATCGGTTCGGTGGCGGACGACCTGTGCTTCGTCAAATCGATGACCACCAATCAGATCAATCATGCACCGGCGATGACACGGTTTCTCACCGGTCATCACCTCGCCGGCCGACCCAGCATCGGCAGCTGGTTCAGCTACGGCCTGGGCAGCGTCAACCGCGACCTGCCGGATTTCCTTGTCCTGATTTCGAACATGAAACGCGGCAGCGACCAGCCGCTTTACGATCATTACTGGGGCAGCGGTTTCCTGCCGTCGGTTTACCAGGGCGTCAAACTGCGGAACGCGAAGGAGCCGGTGCTCTACCTGCGAGACCCGGACGGACTGCCGCGGCATCTGCGGCGAGGCATGCTCGACGGACTGGGCGAGCTCAATCAAATGCGGCTTCAGCAGACCGGCGACCCGGAAATTGAAACCCGCATCCGTCAGTACGAGATGGCCTATCGGATGCAGACGAGCGTCCCGGAACTCACCGACGTCAGCGACGAGCCGGAATCGACGTTTGAACTTTACGGCCCGGATTCGCGCCGACCGGGAAGCTATGCCGCAAACTGCATCCTCGCGCGGAGACTTGCCGAGCGCGACGTGCGGTTCATCCAGCTGCTCCATCCGGACTGGGATCACCACAGCCGCTTGCGCAGCTGGTGCACGGCTCGCTGCCGGGACACCGATCAGGCCAGCGCGGCTCTGATCACGGACCTCAAGCAGCGCGGTCTGCTCGACGACACGCTTGTGATCTGGGGAGGCGAATTTGGTCGAGGCGTCGCTGGCCAGGGCAAATGGGACAGCCCGGAAGGCGGCCGCGATCACCACCCGCGCTGCTACACAATCTGGATGGCCGGAGGTGGCATCAAACCCGCGACAACTTACGGTGCGACCGACGAATTCTCCTACAACGTCGCTGAGAATCCGGTTCACGTCCGCGATCTTCACGCGACCGTGATGCACCTCATGGGGATGGACCATGAACGGTTTTCGTACCGCTTCCAGGGCCTCGACTTCCGTTTGACAGGCGTCGAAGAAGCTCGCGTCGTCAGCGACATTCTGGCATAGGGTGGGCCACGCGAAGCGAGCTCCACCGACCGAATCAGGCCAGATTTTCTGGCTCGGAAGAATCGCCAGCGGCCACCGCTTCCTCATCGGGACTCGCCAGAAACCGGTAGCCGACTCCACGCACCGAGACGAAGTGCTGCGGGTTCGCCGCGTCTGTTTCGATAATCTTTCGCAGCCGCATCACGAAGTTGTCGACCGTTCGCGTGCTGAAGGCAGACGGTTCGTCCCAGACATCATGCATGATCTGATTTCGAGACAGCACCCTGTCAGGACGCTCGATGAAGTACCGAAGCAGTTGCATCTCCAGCATCGTGAGCGTCTGCAGTGAACCTCGAACGTGAAGTTCGAAACGGTCAAAGTCGACCGTAATGCCCTCGCCGAATGAGACTTTTCCTGACGTGATCGGCTTCGGTTCCGCAGTGGCGGGAACCATCGCTTTGCGGCGATCCAGCAAATTGCGGACGCGGCTGATCAGTTCCGGCAGAGCAAACGGCTTGGAGAGGTACTGGTCCGCCCCGGCATCAAACGCTGTGGCTCGGTCTTCGCTGAGAGTTCTCGCGCTGAGCACAAGGACCGAAACGATCGGGTCGATCTTGCGAATTTCGCGACACACGTCATAGCCGCTCATTCCAGGCAGCATCAGGTCGAGGATGATCAGATCGAACGGTGGCTCGGCCTCGGCAAACAACTCGAGTGCCGTCGTCCCGTCGCCCGCGAGCTCGACAAGAAACCCTTCCTGTTCAAAGTTGAATCCGAGACCTTTTGCCAGAGCCTCTTCATCTTCCACGATCAGAATTCTCATGCCTCAGGCCTCCCTGGCAATTCGACTTCGAACACGCTGCCTGGTCCATCTGGCCGGTCGTGTACGGCAATGCTTCCTTTCAGAATCTGCGTCAGTGTACGAGAGATGTAAAGGCCAAGTCCCGTCCCTTTCTGCCGCCGCTCCAGCTCATTTTCGCCGCGGTAAAACATGCGGAAAATTTGTTTTCGCAGATCAGACGGAACGCCCTCGCCATTATCGATGATCTGAACACAGACGCGACCGCGCGGTTTGACCTGAACCCGCACCAGAACCTCCGGTTCCTCACCCGCATATTTCACCGCGTTGTCGAGCAGGTTTCGGAAGATCATCTCCAGAATGAGCCGCCGGGTGTGGACGACCGTGGGTTCGATTTCAAACGTGACGATTTCCTCGGCCACTTTTTTGTGGTGCGCACACGCGGATTCCGCACAGTCTCTCAAGAGGCCATCGAGCGAAATGTCCTCGGGGTCGGCAAGATGCCCGATCGCGTCCAGCCGACCAACTTCCAGCAACTGACTGATGAGATGGTCGAGCCGCTGCAGTTCCCTTTCCATTGTCGCGTAAAAATCCGTTCGCTGTTCGACGGTCAGTTCACGCAACTGCAACGTCTCCAGATAGAGACGCAGGGCGGCGATTGGAGTTTTAAGCTCGTGCGTCACGCTGTCGACGAAATTGGCCTGCCGCTGGTTCAGTCGGACCTCCTTGACCGTCACAAAGAGGTACACAATCAGCCCGACAAGAATCAGCGCGAAGACGACCGTGCCAACCGTCAGCGCGCTCCACGATCGAATCTGGGCAAGCAGAATAATCCAGCAGACCATCAGCGCAACGTTCAGTGTCATCAGGATGACGCTGAGTGTTACCGGCAACCGCACCGTGCGACGACGGCTGAGCGAGACGGGCGAGTGCTTATCGACGTTGGACATGAGTGGATGCGATCTGGAAATCTGCTGGAAGTGAGCCGCGTAAGATACACGCGATGGCTCGGTGAGGCAGGCTGAGACCGGCCTGGACACCTGCCAAAGCCCCGTCTGACACCGTAATTCGGCGGGGAAACTCATCTTGCCGCGTTTTTTCGAATCGCGATAAAGTCCGCGATCTTCACGTTTTACGCGCTGGCGGAGCCTGCGCGCGGGTCGCGGTTTCACCCGACGACTCTCTTTCTGGAAGGAACCTGCCGTGGTTCGGCTGTCTGCTGTCGTGACGACGTTCAACAACGCAGACACGCTGCGCTCGTGCCTGAACAGCGTCAAATGGGCCGACGAGATCCTTCTGCTGGACTCGTTCAGCACGGATGAGACCTGCCAGGTCGCGGCGGAATTCTCGGCGAACATCATTCAGCACAAGTTTCAGGGTTACTCTAAACAGAAACAGATGGCGATCGACGCGGCGTCAAACGACTGGGTGCTGCTGCTCGACGCGGACGAGGCTCTTTCAGCGGAATCCCGCGCGGAGATTCAGAACCTTCTCACAAAAGGCCCGACGGCTGACGGTTACACACTGCCGCGAATCGAGCAACTGTTCTGGCAGATGACTCACCCCGGGTCGCGAATGAACCACTTTCTACGCCTGTTCGACCGCCGGAAAGGCGGCATGAACGACGTGCCGGTACACGCGGCTCCCGAAGTCAAAGACGGTCGTGTCGAGCCACTCGCCGAAGGCTTCTACCACTTTGGCGAGCCCGACATTCACACCAAGGTCGCCAAACTGAATTCCTATTCCACGGGACTCGTCGAGTACAAAGCCGGACGAAAGAAAAAGGCGAGCATGCTGACGTGCATCGTCTACCCGCCGTTCATGTTTCTGAAATCGTTCGTCTTCAAACGCAACTACCGAAACGGCTGGGCCGGTTTCATCGGCTCGGTCTGCATGGCGTTCTACGCGTTTCTGAAATACGCAAAGCTGTACGAGCATTTTCGTCATGCTGAAGCAGGCCTTTCTCTGATGCCGGATGAACATCCCGGCAAGCAGTCGGCACTGATCAGCAGTAACGACGAAACGGTCAAACGCGCGGCTTAGAGCAGACGGAATCCAAATCAACATCGATACAGACAGGCCGCAGGACGCGGCTTTACGGGCCAACCACGGAAGGCAATCACTTGAAAACCCGCTCGACGGACACATCGGAAACGCTGAGGCAACACCAGTCGCGCGACGCGTTCCGGCAACAGCAGCATCAGGACGGCACCTCGTCGTCGGATGCAGCCGATTCCGGCAAGTCACCGCCTGCCGCGACCGCATGCTGGTGCATCAGCAAGGGGATGGCCGGGATGAACAGTCAGACCAGCGGTCTGGCGCGCGCGGTCGGCTTTGAATTTGAGTTCAAAGACACGGTGATGAAATTCCCCTGGAACTGCTTCCCGACCGCGTGGGTTCCTCGATCAAAGGACATTCTGAAACGACCACACGTGCTCGATGGTGAGCCACCTCGCCTCGTCGTTTCCTGCGGTCGACACGGCATCATCCCGGCGCTGTACCTGAAGAAAAAACTCGGCAAGCACGTTTTCACCGTCCACATTCAGGATCCGAAGATCGATACAGGCGGCTTCGATCTGGTGGTCGTCCCGAAACACGACGATACGCGCGGGCCCAACGTGTACCTCACTATGGGAGCCCTGCACTACGTCACCCGGCAGAAACTCGACGAGGCGGCCAGGTCGCCGGAAGCAGCTCGACTGACGTCGGGACGGAAGGCAACGGTCGCCGTGCTCCTCGGCGGAAAAAACGGATATTACTCCTTCTCGAACGCGGACGTTGAGCATCTCATTGCGAAGCTGAAACGAGTGACCGTCAGCAACGACGTCCACCTGGCGATTCTGAAATCGCGCCGAACGCCCGACGAAGTGGCTCTTCGAATGAACAAGGAATTCGGCGAGCACCACTACGTCTGGGACGGAAATGGAGCGAACCCGTACTTCGCCGCGCTGGCTGTTGCCGATTACGTCGTAGCGACCGGCGACTCGGTTTCGATGGTGACAGAAGCCACGGCCGCCGGCCGCCCGGTCTTCGTTCATCACCTGACGGAAACCCGTCCGGCTCGCCGTTTTCGTCGCTTCCACGAAATGTTTGAGGAAGCCGGAATTACCAGACCGTTTCACGGGGACCTGGCCGACTGGTCCTATGACCCACCCAACGATACGCCGAAAGTTGCAAAACTCATCCGAGAAAGAATGGGGATCGAATGACAATTTATACCGCCCTGCGAGACACCACCACGCAGTTCGAAGAACCGTACCGGCACTGGCTGATCAATAAACCGTTCAGTGTGGACATGGTTGCCGAAGTCGGGGCCACGCCAATTCCCGACGGGCGGCGAGCGTACGACGGAACCCGCGCCGCTGATAATGGAGGCGAAGGAGTCGACGGAAAACTGCGTTGCTACATAACGAAAGACAATGTCGTTGAGTTCCCCGCGATGGGGAAACTCATCAACCAGTTGATGGCTCCGGAGACCGTTCTCCAGGTCGGGCGAATGATCGACCGCGACCTGAGCGACGCGTACCTCCGTGTCGAAGTGATCGCCGATCGAAAAGGCTTCTGGCTGAAGCCTCATAAGGACATCAAAGAGAAACTGATGTCCCTGCTGGTCTATGTGAACCTGGTCGGCGAATCGGAAGAGCTGGGGACCGACATTTACGATGACGACCTGAACGTCGTCAAGACGATCCCGTACCGAAACAACATTGGCTACCTGTTCGCTCCGGGAGACAAAACGTGGCACGGTCTTGAGCAGAAGACGATCCAGAAGGAACGCCGCTCGGTTCTGATCAATTACGTGACCTTCGAGACGGACTGGAAACTGCCGGACCTGAGAACCCAGCGGGCCGCTGCATAGCCACCGGACTGTCGACGCGGAAGAACCAGCGCCGTCGAGCCCCCGATCCCCTGTCGCCTGTTGCGGCCGGGGATTTTCCTTGCGCCAGGTTTCCGGAGTGTCCGGTCAAACCGGTCTTTCATGTCGAAGTCACAGCAGAGCTTCGCCATGTCAGGATGGTTCGCGCCCGTGGATCGCGAAGCTACACGAGAATCCTCTCACTCACCGGGTGATTTCTTGACCACGCCCTGTCAAACTGAAGTCTGACGTCATTCACTCGACCAGCCCGAACTTGCGGATTCATGACGAATACGATTCAGCCACGCGGCGGCCTTTTGATTACGCTGTGCACGTTCAACGAAAGTGAGAATCTCCCGAAACTCATTCCGGAGATTCACGCTGTCGCGACTGATGCTCACGTCCTTGTCATCGATGACAATTCACCCGACGGCACTGGTCAGATTGCCGATGAGTTGTCCGCTGCCGACCCGCGAATTCACGTGCTGCATCGAGAAGGAAAACTCGGCCTCGGCACGGCAACGATCGCCGGATTCCGTTACGCCGTTAAGCACGGCTACGACCTGGTCATCAACATGGACGCGGATTTCAGCCATCACCCGCGACACATCCCGGAACTCCGAAAAGGCGCAGAGGCTGTCGAAGTCGCGATTGGATCGCGATACGTGCCAGGCGGCGGAGTCGTCGGCTGGAACCTCAAACGGCACTTCATGAGCCGCTCGATCAATGTGTACGCTCGATTGTTTCTCGGCCTGCCAAACCGGGACAACAGCGGAAGTTATCGTTGCTACCGCGTCGCCGAACTGGCAAAGCTCGACTTCGACCAGGTCCGCTCGCGCGGCTATTCGTTCCAGGAAGAAATCCTCTACATGTGCTGCCGGATCGGCTGCCGGTTTTCTGAGTTACCGATCACGTTTGAAGATCGCCGATTCGGAACCTCGAAGATCAACTCGAAAGAGTCACTGATGGCGCTGTGGATTATCTTTCGGCTGGGAATCGATCGCGTGTTTCGACGTCGCGTTACGCTGGCCTGAGACTGTGACTTACTCGCCCACTTCGGGCGAAATGACGGCTCTCACCCGTTCCAGCGTCGCGGCCTCAAGCTTCAGGTCAACGTTTGACTGCTCAAAATGCCCCTGTCGAATGGCCACGCGAGCTGACTCCAGCAGGAACGGTTTTCCGGACGACACGGTCGCCTCATAAAAACCTTTGGCAGACCAGGCCAGCTGTCCGGCATCGCGAAAGCTGACGAGTTCGATCCTTCCGCAGTCCTGCACTTCCGAGGTGTCGACCAGATGCGCCAGCACGGTGCCATCATTTGCAAATTCGATTCTCGCCAGGTCCCCGGGAAGTGTGATCACGGGCTCCAGAGGCAGCGTCCCGACTCCGGTTCGAACGGCGAGCTGATGTTCCTCGTTGATCGCAAGCAGGCCGCAACGCGTGAAGACGTCCTCACCGTTGAATCGAACCCGGAACCACCCGGCCCCGGTAATCGCGACGTCAAGCGGATTTTCCGTTGCGAGAATCTCGCCGTGTCGCAGGTCGAGCCGCGCGGTCCAGGAGTTCCGCTCCTCGTCCCGGGACGCGGCGGGGCCAGTTGCCTCGGCGGAAACCTGCAGAAGTGGATCGCCCTGGCTTTCCGTTTTACGTTTGCCGGAGTTCTCGTCTGCAAGCGACGTTTCCGCACACATGACGAGAACTTCACGACGCCGGTAACCGACTGTCGCAGCATTGGCTCGGTTGAGGCGGGTGGCCTGAAGGACCTGTTTGAGAAGCGGGCTTGCCAGCGCCGTCTCCGTTCGGGAAGCCGAGGCCAGATCGATGTCCGGCGGAAGCAGCGGTCCAGCGGGAAGAGCGGGACGCAGCGACTCACCCGCGAGAACGGGAAGACGGCCTGGCTCAACGGCCGCAGATTTCGGGGGTGACAAGTCACCCGACGCGGTCGCCGACAACGGCTTGATTCGGCCAGGCGTCTCGGTAAGTGGATCGATCGGCTCGTGCGAAGATTCTGCATTAAGACTCTGTCGAATCTGCAACAACTGTTCGGCCTCGCCAGCCGGCAGATGTCTCAACTGGTCGTGCCAGATCTTCCGCTGTTGCGGAGTCAGTGGGCCGGACGGAACCGGTTGAGCGGCCGCGGTGAACTCGGGCGGCGGAGCCTCTAGCAGGCTCGGCGTTGCCGGAGTTTCGGCGATCGCTTCCGGGAACCACGCGATGTCGGGCGAATCGGACTCAGCCGGAGCCGTGGAACTCAGCGTCAACGGATGCGGGCCTGCGACAAGAGCCGGCCCCGACTCAAGACCAGACGTAAACTCCCATCCGGTTTCGGAAATCACTGCCGGTGTCATCTCGCCAGGCGGATCCCGTTTCCCGGCGTACCAGAGGCCACCAATGAAACCTGAACACGCACCGGCCAGAAGGACGGCGCTGCAGATAACTGCGGAGTTGCGGTTCATGTCTGCCTCCCTGCAGAACTGAAACCAGGCCGAATTTCGACCAGGCGATTTCTTCGAAGCCGCCGCTGGAGCGCTGGCGACGTTCTTCAGAACGTACTTTCGGGTTTTCGGCTGGTTGGACTCGAAGATTTGGTCGTCGATCTTCAGAGCCGCGGCCTCGTCTATTTTTTATTTTTCGTTTTCCCAGTCGACGTCATCCCGCCGAATAATAATCGGATTCTGATCGTCCAGCAGGGCTTTAGGAAAGGTCTTTCTGAGCGCGTCGAGTCCCTCGGCAGTCAGCTGGTTACCAGTGAGATCGACCGAATCAAGCTTCTTCAGCGAACGATCGGCCGCCAGCGTCAGGGCTCCCTTGTCCGTGATCCGGCCGTAACTCAGGTCGATTTCCTTGATGTGATCGAGCAGCCCCCATTCGTGGAGGTAATCGCAGGACGCGTTGACAGGCTCAGTGAGAATCAGCTTGCGAAACAGCTTCGTCTCCTTTGATTGAAGCAATAGTTTCGTCAGCTTCAGAGTCAACTGGTCCAGCTGCAATCCGTGGATCCAGCCGCGCCACCACCAGACGCCACACCCAGGCTTCATCTCAAAGGTGCCAGGCTTTTCCGGATGCATCAGCAGGAACTCGGCGGTCACGCCAAGCCACTCACGACCGTGCTCCTGAAGCAGGTCATGCTCGTCGCATTCGAGCTCGAACCGCTTTTCACGGGAAAGGCTGGAGCTCTCCATCGCGATCTGCAGATCAATCAGCTTTCCCTTCGGATCGCCGTTCTCGTTGAGCCACTCGGCATACGCCTGGTGCCTATTCAACTCGGCGGGGCGTTCCAGAATCTTCTTTTCAAGCTTCTCACGCATCGGCAGTCCTTTCACCGATTTGCTATCGGGACGGTGAGCCCAAATGTCACATTGAATGCCGGATCGAAGCGGGCATGCGGAAAAGTACGGGATTGTAGCGGCTCAAAACTCACTGTGAATAAGAGCTGCCTGCCTGTCCGGATAAGTCCGCTTCAAAAATCACTGATCACACTGATTACTGTTAAATCTGTTGAAGGAAATCTGGATTTGTGTACATAACAGCCCATTTATATGTTCACGCATACTCGCGGTCATCCGAAATCTGTCAACTAATACGCCAAGTTCGCCATTTCCGGCCAGGTCTGCCGCTAGCAGCGTGTCCGGATACTCATTCCGACCTGGTTTTCGTTGGTGAGATGTTGTATTCCGGCTTCAGTTGACGTTG
>JAQBVJ010000229.1 GCA_027623235.1 Planctomycetota bacterium | reverse complement strand
GAAAATGAATGACCGACGAAATCGACACGTCCCACTCCGAAAGTACAAGGTCTCGATGACCGTTGAGGTCAGAAGCCACGAGACAATTGACCGTGACCAGTTAATCGAGTGGATGATTAAGGCGGTCGATTTTCAGTTCGATTGGCAGGGACATGGTAGTGGGCCAGTCGAAGAAAGCATGGTTTGGGGAACGATCCATTGGGGCACTTTGAAGGAGACACAGAAATGAATGATGATCGATCTTGGGCGTGGTGGCTGTTTTTGCCTGTTTCGATTTTCGATGAGGATTGAGAACGCTGGAATATGTGATCGTTTCGAATTCAATTATGATAAAACCGATTCGGCAAAGGATAAATGGGCATGACAAATCAAGAAGAAATCAGAGCGATCATCCAAGGGCACGCAACCAGAGACGACATCTACAACCATGATCAAGGAGAAGAATTCGACAAGGCGGAAATCACGCTGCGTGCATTACAGAAATACGGCGATGAATTGCTCCCAGCGTTACTCGATGCCCTCAGCGAGCCAGACGAGACTGTGCGTCGGGTCGCAATGAGATTGTTAGGGGAAATGGACACCGAAGATGAGTCCGTTTTGCCAGCCATGATTGGATTGCTGGAAGACTCGAACAGGAGCATTAGGCTCGCTGCCGCAAGGTTCGTGACAAGGTTCGGTGAAAAGGCAAAATCATCCATTCCAGTTCTCAAGACATGGATCGGCTGCGAAGACCGATACAGCCATGTCACGGCGTTGGGGACGATATTGTGGATTGACCAATCAGAAGCTGACTCCTTGATCCCTCTCCTGATTGACGCACTTGAGTTTGATGGACTGGAGCAGTGGCAAGCGATCATCCAACTTGAGAGCCTTGGGGAGTTGGCATTGCCCGCTGTCCCGGCATTGGAACGGCTGGTGGACGAAGGGGACACGACTATAAGTTGGCAATCCAGCGATGCCATTTTCGAGATCACCGGCGACGATAGCAGCGTAATCAAGGTCGGGAAGCGTTTGCTCAATGATCCTGATGAACTAATCAGGGTCGTGGGAGTGGAGCATCTGATGCAGTTGGGAAAGAGCGTCATGCCCACGTTGGAGAAGGTGGCGGTTGAGGATGAAAGCGATCTGGTGAGGAACAGAGCTGTGTCGGCTTTGGATGAGATTGTAAAGTGACCGTAACGCTCCGGTTCATTTGCCTGCACCAACAGGCTCGCTGCGTCGATGCACCGTCTGTGGTGATCGGCAATCAGCGTTTGCGAAACACCCTGAGAGCGAAGTTGCTTCATCTTTGCGACCTGCTGCCGTGTGATCTTTGCTCCGCACTTTTTCTGTTTGAGAGGGAAGGGTTCATCACATTTGCCATACCGTCGATGCCGTTTGACTTGAACTCGTTCCAGAGCGTGGGATTGTCGGCTTCTATTTCCTCCCATGCATTGCGGTAGCCCTATCTGGCACCATTTGGGAGAGAATTGCAGATGGGGTTACAGAAATGGGGTTACAGATGGGGATACAAGCATTTGGGGTTACAGACCAGCAAACAAAAAAAAGCCATAACTCGTTGTGAGTTATGGCTTTCGGATGTGGAGGATAGGGGACTTGAACCCCTGACCTTCTGGCTGCCAGCCAGACGCTCTCCCAGCTGAGCTAATCCCCCTGGAATGTTTTCCTGATCGACATTGCGGGGCCGGAAACTGAAACGATTTCAGCGATTATTCATCCGGGGACCTGCTGCGCGAGAGAGTAATTCCGGGACTGTGTCCGGTCAACTCGTCGCTGAAGATCAGTTTATTTTGTTTCGTGTGACTTCGCTGCATTGTCGCTGGCGGATTTTTCCGGTGGGAAACCGTGGTCGATCTGCGTTGGCGGTGGGTCTCCTCCCTGGCCGAGCAGATAGTGGTCCATCCAGCGGAGCATTCGCAGGTTGTAATCGTACCGAGCAGCCGCGTTGCGGTTTCCGTGGCCTTCGCCGGGGTAGAAGATCAGGCGGACGGGGGTCTTGCCGAGGATTTTCAGGTTTCGGTAGAGCTCCATGGATTGCGAGGGGTGGACCCGAGTGTCCTCTTTTCCGTGGAGGATGAGGATTGGAGTCCTGGCCTGCTCGACGTAGTAGATCGGGCTGCGTTTGAGGAAGAACTCCCAGTCGTCCCAGATGCGTTTTCGAGCATGCACGTGGAACATCTCGTCTGCGATGTCTGTCGTGCCGGACTTGGAGATCTGGTTACTGATTCCGACGAACATGACGGCCGCGGCGAAGTGCTCGGTGAGTTTCGTCGCGCACCAGGCAGCGGCGAATCCACCGTAAGAGCCTCCGGTCACGCCAACTTTTTTCCGATCAACCAGTCCACTCTTCACGAGGTGGTCGATGCCGTCCAGCAGGTCGTTGAATTCCTTGCCTCCGTAATCGGCCTGATGGTCCTTCGCGAAAGCGACACCGCGACCAGTGCTGCCTCGATAGTTGGGATGGAAGACGGCGTAGCCTTTTGCGGCGGCCGTCTGACCCGGGTAGGAGTAGTAGGAAACCCAGCCGTTGGAAACGTGCGACTCCGGGCCGCCATGAACGTAGAGGAGCAGCGGATACTTTTTGCCTGGCTCTTCGTCGAGCGGACGGACAAGTACGCCCTCAATCTTCTTGCCGTCCCGTGATTCGTAGGAGACGACTTCCTGCTTCGCGAAGCGCTTATGCTCCAGCCAGGGATTGACATTGGTCAGTCGGATTGGCGTGTCGTCAGGTCCCCTTGTCGGCGCGAAAACTTCGGCCGGGTGTTCCGGGGACTCGCCGATCAGAGCGACCTGCCGATGATCAGCACTCAGACTGAACGACGAATAAACGGTGTCGTTCGAAAACTTGTCAACATGAGGTTTGCTGCCGTCTGTTTTGAAGGATCCGATTTCGGAGAAGCAGCCGTTGTGAGCGACGAAGACGATCGCCTCATTGCTGACCCAGTCGATGTCAATGACGTCTGGCAGGTATCCTTCACTGAGGTGCTTGAACTCGCCGCCCGCCGCATTGACGAGGAGAAGTCGCCCGTGTCCGGGGTCATTGATGTCCTCGCCCGAAAGAAATGCCAGTTGCTTTCCGTCAGGACTCCATGCGATTTCGTCGATCTTGCCTGGGTTCTCGATCTTCTGAACGACCTTGCCGGACCTGGCATCGAGGATTCTGATTCGACGGTACATGTAGTGATGGTCGATCAATGCCGTCGGAGCGACCGCGGCGACAAGCTGTGTGCCGTCCGGACTCCAGTGCAGTTCCGATGTCGAGCCTTCGAGGTCGATCATCCGAGGTTTTTCCGTCGAGTCCCAGCTCGAAGCAGAGATCCAGATGTGAGCGTTCTGAAGGTTCTCTTCATAGGCCTCAGCGTTGAAGCCTTTGTCCTTGAGCTTCTTCTCTGCGGGGTCTTCTTTCTTTGTGGCAATAAACGCAATTTCATTTCCGTCGGGCCGCCAGTCGTATTCCGAAATCGATGTCTCGTGAGAAATCAGGCGGCGAGCCTCGCCGCCGTCGATCGGGATCACATAAAGCGACGTGAATTTGTCGTCATCACGTTTCGCCAGGAAAGAGATTCCGGAGCCGTCCGGAGTCCACGAGATTGAGCGAACGGTGATTTTGCCGGTGACGAACGGCCTCGTTTGTTTTGACGGAATGTCAACGACGTGAAGCTCAGTCCAGACTCCCCCGTTTTCGTCCTTCAGCGGATCCCGCTGGACTCGCAATGTGTATGCCACCGTTTTTCCGTCCGGGGAAACCTGTTGCTCGGCCACCATCCGTAATCTGGCAACGTCGAGCGGCGTGATCGTGTCGTCGGCCGCGTTCGATGTGCCTGCGAGCAGGACCGTCATCGCGAAAAGGGTCAGATGAGCCGCCATTGGAATCGTAAGAGGGGACATGAGGCACCTTCGTGGAGCGTTCTGTGTTGTCATGCAAAATCCATTCGTTTGTCACAACCGTCCCTGCCGATGATAACGATCGGAACACGGTCGGAAAGATCGGGAAACGCTCAACTGCTGCGGCATTCCCTGATTGGAGAATCCTTCGAACGGCCCTGCATGTGCATTGCCGCCGATTGAACGCAGGAATATAAAAAGCACTTCGATCTGTGATGAGCTGCATTGTGCTCATTTGCATCCGACGGGCCAGGCCGTATCGGGATTCGACGTTATGAACGAGTTGTGCTCACTCGACTGCCACGTGGATCACTCCCAGGTGGAAAGTGTTTTTGAGGCCGCCTACCTCGAAGCCCGGCGGCACCGCTGGATCGAGAGTCAGAATGCCGGTCGCGATCTCGGGAGTCCCGTCATCCACGACTGGTACCGACGCTTCTGGTGGACTTTCCTTCGATGCCGTCACGTTGAGCATCTGCTCGGTGAGCGGGCGTGGCTGGAATTTGACGCGGATTCCTATTGCGTTCTGCAGAATTCGCCACGCTGGAACACTCCACTTTCGCAGGAAATTATCGATCTGTACCGAATCGGCTGGGAAAATCTCAATCTCATTGACCACGCGCTGCATCGCGATTACCCGATGCATGAGGTCTACGAATGCCTCGCCACAATCAACATGAACGATGCCCGACTGAATCCAAAGTTCAATTGACGTCAGTACTTAGTTGACGTCGCTGGCCGTCGGGTCGCGGGCCGTAATGTCGCTGGCTTCCAAAGCTTTGCTTTCAGACCCGGTCACCCTGCGCCGTGAGTCGAGTCCGGGGCCAATTCGACGGTTTCGGTGACGCGTGCTCTCACTGGCAACAGGATCACTCTGTCCGTAAGGAAAATGGTCAAGTGTGCGCAGTTAGTTTTGGATACTCCCGCAGAATTGAGCGAGCATCCCTTCCGCGACTGGTTAGGAAGTGGGGGTTATGACTGGCTGTCGCAGCATTCTGTTCAAGTATGTCGGGTATTTACCTCCTGATCAGTATGTTCGGGCTGATCAGTATGTTCGGGCGTGAATCTACCGGTTCTCCGCAGAACAGCCGTCCCCAGCATAAATTCTGACACACAGTTAGGACCGGCGGTGAAATTAAATCGGCATCTGTGGTGAGAGGGTGTAGTTGTAGCGTGGGAGGAG
>JAQBVJ010000088.1 GCA_027623235.1 Planctomycetota bacterium | reverse complement strand
TGCTGAAACAAAGTCGCGTCCTCAAAACGACTTACACACCGAAACGCGGTTTTGTGTCATTCATTCGGTGAGAAATTCGGGTTAGTCCTGCGAAACGTGTTTCACCCGACGGGATTCGACCAGGAAGCCAACCATGTTCAGAAAATATCTGCCAGCACTTCTCGTCGTCGTTCTCGCATCGCCAGTGCCAGGCCGCGGCCAGGACTCGCCAGACGCGCCTGATCCGCCACAACAGACAGTCATGGTGATCAGCCCGGAAGCCATCCTCAAATCGGGCAGTGACGTTGTCGGCAAATCAAAATTCGGCGACATCCTCACCGGCCGCGAAGTGAACGGTGACTGGCTTTGGATTCCCGATGCCAAAGGCTGGATTCAGTCGAAGGATTTCGTGCCCGTCGAAAAAGCCGTCGAGCATTTTTCGAGAATCGTTGAAAAGACTCCGACATCACAGGCCTACTTTCAGCGGGCCACCGTGCGGCTGGCGCTTGGCGAGTTTGCGGATGCGGTCGGCGATCTGAGCCGGGAGATCGAGCTGGACCCGAACAACCTGGCAGCGCGCAACGAGCGAGGCATGACGTACCGCCGGCTCGGAAAAATGAACGAAGCGAAATCCGATTTCGACGCTGTCATCGCCGCCGGTGCGAAACATCCGGCCGTGTTCACGAACCGGGCTCTGGTACTGATCGATCAGGCCACAACGGAAAGCGTCGAGGCCGCACTCGTCGATCTGCGAGTCGCCCTGGAACTCGACAGTCGATTCGCTCCGGCCTGGGAAGCGTCCGCCGAGATCCGCGAGAAAGCCGGACTGCTCGATAAGGCCCTTGAGTATTACCGGGTCGCGACTGAGATCGATCCGAACTTCGCCCTCGCCTGGAACAACCGGGCCTGGATTCTGGCAACGGCCGCCGACGCAAAGTTCCGCGATGGACAGCTCGCCGTTGAGTGCGCGACCAAGGCGTGCGAACTGACCGGTTACGAGAAAGCGGACATTCTGGACACGCTGGCCGCAGCTCATGCCGAAGCCAGCGAGTTCAAGCAGGCTGTCGCGCGAGCGAACCAGGCCCTGAAAAAAGCCAGCGAGCCGGAAAAGAAGTCGATTCAGGCCCGTCTGAAGCTCTACGAAGCCGGAAAGCCGTTTCGGCAGACAGCGCAATAAGTCACCCGAAGCGAATCCGCTTCACCTGGCCGGCGCGATCTTTGTCAGCTTGCCGTTGAGGTCACACTCAAAAACGGCATTCGCCCGCGAGTCGACAACCAGCAAAGTCTCGCCGCTGAGCGACAGCCCGACGGGGTTGGAAAACGGCTCGCCACTGACCAGCTTTTCCGGAGCCGCTTTGCCCGCGATCTTCCAGACGCATTTTCCGTAGCCGTCGGTCACGAAAACGGTTCCGTCTGCAGACACTGCGATATTGTGCGGAAATTGAAACGGTCGGCCAGGAACGACAACCGTCGCTTTGCCCTCGGGAGTCAATTTGAAGACCTGATCGTCAGTCGTCGACAAAACAAACAGGTTGCCGTCCTTGTCGAACGCGACTCCGCGCGGGGCGGCGATCGTCGCGAACTCTTCTGGTTTCCCGCCGGCGGCCGGAACCTTGAAGATCCGGTGCAGTTCCAGGTCCGCGACGAACAGGTCTCCATCCGCGTTCACGGCGATCGACATCGGAATCCCGATCCCTCCACCGGTGAGGGCTGTCGCTTTGCCGGAATCGTCGATCCGGTAAACCTCGCGCGTCGAGGAATCACCCACCAGAACTTTGCCGTCCTTGTCGAGGGCGATGCAGCGCGGTGCGTTGAGTGGCTCGCGAAACCTCTTTGAGCCCTGAACCAGGACGCTCAAATTGCCTTCGGCGAGCTTCAAGACACCTGGCAGTTTCCGATCCACGATGAACGTCGTGCCGTCCTCAGCCCGAACGGCTCCCAACGGGTATTGCAGTCCGGATGCCGCGGCGTTGTCCTGTTGAGCAAGCAATTCAGAGTGCGACGACACGACGGCAGCCAGCGACGCTGCTGCCACAGCGGCGAGAAGAATCCGACTCATTGAAAACTCCAGATCGAAACAGTTGCGTGGTCCTCAGCGCAAAGACGCGAAAGCGCAGAGTTCCGCAAAGTAAATTCAGTGGTCGTTTTTGTGGTCCTTCGCGCCATTGTGACTTTGCGCTTTGGACCGCTCATCCTGACGAACTCGGTAGCGATTTTCGTCGAACATCAGCCGCCAGAATTTCGTGCGGCTCTGAGTTCGGCTTTGATCGGCGAACGGTTTGGCTTTGTCCTCACCGCCCGGATCAGGGTAACCGCTCATCCCGGCAAACGGCAGCGGATCGACGGTCTGGCCGAAGACCGTGTTGAGATCCGCATCCTTGTCCCAGCCGACGTTGTGCAGCACGAAATCTCTCGTCCAGCCGTCCGGAAGCGGTTTCTTTGACGCAGCAAACCGGACTTCGATCGAGTCGCCTGCCCCCATCGCGACCATTCGATCGTCTGTTTCTGTGAGCAGTTCGAGTATGTCTCCGTAGCGAGTGAACTGACCCAGGACCGGCGGCCAGTGAGGCTCGGTCGAGACTTTCGAGCCGTCGTAGCGCTCCGGGCCAAAGTTCGGGTGAGGCGTTCTTGTTGAAAAGCCGCGGTAGCTCATCACGGCAGACTTCAGCGGGAGTTCGTTGATCTGCAGCTCGACCGGGTCCTCGTCCACGGTGAAGAAGGCATCGTCCCAGTAAATCTCCATGCTGGTCGCCAGGCGGACGCGGAAGTCGTTGGTCAGGAAGACATCGGAAAGGTCGACCGAAATCGTCTTCGTTTTTCCGCCAGGGAAGCCGATGAACGGGCGGACCTTTTGCCACTCGCCGTTCTTGTCGGGAACGTGGATCGATGGTGGCTGCGTCGATTCCAGATCCGGCCGCTGTGAAATTGCGATGTTGAGCGACGTGTCCGTCGGCCGGATCCAGCCGGTCAGAAACAGCGTCACATCTTTCGCACCGGACAGGTCGCCCAGGTCGAGCTCGATGAAGTGTTCCTCGGTGAGTCCCTGCTTGAACTTTCGATCAAACGCCTTCGCATAGACATCGTCGCGTTCCTGCAGCTCGGGCATCAGATCGCGGCCACGATGATTGATGGCCGACAGCGGCTTCTTCGGCGAGCGGACGGTGTGGACTTTGAATTCCGAAATGCTCGGCGGTCCGACTTTCTCGTTCGAGTAGACCTCAACGTCTTTCGGGTGGATGACTTCCAGAAGTCGCATCAAGTCAACGTAGCCAACCTCCCACAACTCTTCGGTCATCAGCAGCGCGTACTCGCCGTCCTTCTCAACCAGCCGGTCGCCGTCGATCTTGAGGTACTCCCACTCGCGGCACGGCGCGAGAACTCCGTCGGCCACCTGTAGTCCGATCGGAGCCGCCCACAGGCAGTCAGTGAAAAACGCAAACCGCTCGCCGTCCCACGTGTAGATGTACGGGCACGATCCTTTCAGCCTTTGCTGCAGGCAGATCACCTTCGCCGGGTCTGGCTGGATGATGTGTTCGGGAATACCGTTGGTCCAGATGACGCGGATCGAATCCGGTCGCGACTGTTTGCCGAGCCCGATGTGAGTCCACTGGCCGGTCACGGGAAACGCCTGATAGTTCGGCCCGGTCGCGACTTCGATCAGGCTGCCGAGGCAGTGCATGTTGACCCGCTGGTTGGCCGACTGCGGCTTCGGATCCGACTCGGCACGAATGGGGAGGCTCATCGACTCGTTTGCGTTTCCGCCTTCGTTCAAAATGAATTCGAGCGACGATTCGCACAAGACGAGCAGGTCGAGATCGCCGTCCTGGTCGAGGTCCACCGGCACGCAATTCTTCACTTTGCCAGGCAAAGTGACCGTTCCGTCGACCGCCTGAAACTGCGTCTGCGGCCCGCCTCGGATCGTTCGAACTTTCGAACCGTGCCAGACGACGACGTCGAGGAATCCGTCGTTGTCGAAGTCCCACGTCGTCGAGCCCGCAGCCGCTTCTTTCGACGCAGAAACTCGCCCTTTGAATTTCACGACGCCGGCATCCGGGTTCATTGTCGTCGCGACCGAGACGCCCGAATCATCCGCTGTGAGGATGTCCCACGAGAAATTCGCGTCGGACTCGAGCACGGACAGGGAATGCGAACCACCGATCCAGTCCGCCTCTTTCGGAAACGCCTGCCACCGCAGCCGGCCATGCAGAATGTTTCCCAGGTAGCCGGCGGTGTTCTCGCCCAGGCACAGAACATCGATGGCGACATCGCGGTCCCAGTCGACCGCGATCAGCGAGTGAATCTTTGCGTCCGTTGGAGGCAGCTTCGAGTACTGGCTGTGCGCGATGAACGTCCAGTCGGCAATGTTCAGCCACATCGACAGGCCGTCTTCCGCCGAGACCACCAGGTCCAGGTCGCCGTCGTGGTCGTAGTCGACCGGCAGGACGGCAAGAATGTTCCGCAGCGCGGACAGCCCGTCGCCCGCTTCCCTTTGAATCAGCGATCGTGTCCCGGTTTCCGCGTCGAGCGAATTCTCGACCAGAAAGACACCGCCCTCGCCGAAGACGATCAGATCGGGGTCGGCGTCCCAGCAGTGCTCCAGTTTCACGGCATCCCGGTCGAGGCCGACCACGCAAACGCCGCTCAGACCTCCGTCGATTTTCAGCGAGGCTCTTTCGCTCCAGCCGCCCTTGCCGAGCTGCCACAGCTCCACCGCGTTTTCGCGAACCGCGACGATGTCCGGCTTTCCGTCGAGGTCGAAGTCTCCCGTCGCGACGGCTGTCGGCTCGCCCGGAATCGCGAGCTTGTCTGTCGCCAGAGTGAGCTGAACCGGAATCGCCTCGGGAAACGAACTGCGGAATTTCTCCAGCCGAGTCGTCAGGTCGGGCGTGAATTCAAAAACGAGGAACTCAAGCAGGTGCGGCTCGACTTTTTTCTTGTCGTTCTGGCTGGCGACTTCCGGGGCGAGCACGTTGCCAATCATCGCGCCGGCTCCTCGCGCCGCGCCCCAGTTCTCTTCCTTCAGAGCAGCACTCCCCTGATCAATCAACGCCATGAGATCAGTCCGGGCGAACGTCTTAATTTTCTCGGCGTACGGAGCGACAAGAGTTCGTGCCGTCTCGAATGTCTCAGCCACTTTCGGATCCTGCTGTCCGGGTCGGGTTTGTTCCCGAAACATTTCCCGCATCAAATGCAGATTGTCCGAGTCAAGTTCCCAGGCCTTTTTGAGCGCTTCGAAGGCCTCGCCCTGGCGCGACTGGTCGCGCGACAATCGCACCGCGTCAAACAACTGGTAATGAAGAAACGCATCATCCGGCCGCACGGAGATCGCCTTGCCGTACTCATCGATCATGCTGCCCGCGGCCGAGTCGAATTCGTCCGTCGGCAGCAGCCGCAGGAAGTAACGGGCTCTGAAAAGATGCGTGACCACATCGTTGGAATATCGCTCGGCGAAGGCGTCGATGGAGGCTTTGGCTTCTTCCAGCACACCGGCCAGCTCAGGGCTTCCGGTCTTCGTTGTTTCCGGCTCGGCCTTCAGCAGCTTTGCGATGGCGAGGTTCTGCCACGGCAGCCGCTCGTCGGGGACGAGTTCAGTGAGTTCACGAAATGCCTCGGCCGCTTTGTCGTACTCCAGATTCTCGACCCAGGCGAGCCCCAGATTCCGCAGCTCGGTGACTCGCGCAAAGTCGACATCCGATCCGGGCTCCAGGATTTCCTCAGGATTGAGAAAATGGTGGACGGCCAACGCGCCGCCGCCGACCGCACAAAGCGCGATGACAATGAGGAAGAGGCGGCGGTCCGATTTCTCCGCCCTGCCCCGACCTTCCGCTTTGCCCTGACCTGCGTCTGTGTCCTGAGTCATTCTCAACGTCCTGTCTGCTTGCTGGCCTGGCGCAACCGGGAGCGAAAGCCGCTCCGATGAAGCATCGTCGCTTCGAGATTCTTCCTACGCGACCGGACGATTTCCCGCAAAGCCTGAGAGCCCGTTTCGCGGGATTCCGCGGAAAACATCTGATGCCGTCTTGATGCCTCGCTTGCGGACTGCGAAACCACGCCGCATCATCGACGGGCGAGGATTGTCCGACCGGCTCGCCGAGCTGTCAAATTCTCCGACTGCCCACCTGCAACTTCCGCCGAAATGTTCCTCACCCGCTTCGCCGTTTCACGCCCCGTCACAACTCTGATGGGCAGCCTCATCGTGGTCATCCTCGGCTGGACCTCGTTGACGAACCTGCGCATCGACCTGATGCCGGACGTGACCTGGCCGATCATCAGCGTCAACACGGCGTACCCCGGTGCCGGCCCGGAGGAAATGGAAACGCTCGTCACGCGGCCCATGGAACAGGCCATCGGTTCGGTGCAGGGGGTCGAGGAACTGCACAGTTCCAGTGTCGAGGGAAGTGCCAATGTGCGAGTTCAGTTCGCCTGGGGCACCGACCTCGACCCGGCCATCGGTGATATTCGCGCGAGACTGGAGCGGATTCGCCAGAACCTGCCGCCCGACGTCGAGACGCCTTACATCCGCCGTTACGACTCGTCCGATTCGCCGATCATCTACCTCGGCCTGGAAACCGACCTGCCTCCCGTTCAGGCCACCGAGCTTGCAGAAAACATCATCGCGCCGCAGCTGGAACGCGTGAACGGGGTCGCGAGGATCCGGGTGCGCGGCCGGACCGCGCGGGAAATTCAAGTCGACCTCGACCGGCGGAAGCTGGAGTCGCTCAATATGAGCGTCACCGAAGTTCTGGACGCGCTCCGCCGGGACAACATCAATCAGCCGGCCGGCGACTTCGACGAGGGACATCTCAAACTGCTGGTCCGAAGTCGCGGTGAGTTCACATCGCTCGACCAGATTGCCGACACCGTCGTTCGCGAGGAAGCCGGGGCGTCCGTGCAGATTCGCGACGTCGCCACGCTGGTCGACGGCGAAGAGGAACGGACCGAGGTCACGCGGGTCAACGGAAAGAAAGGGCTGCTCCTTTACGTCTACCAGCAGGCGGGAGCGAACACGGTCGAAGTCAGCGACGGAATTCGCGGAGCGATCGACGGAATCAACGACTCGAATCCCGACATCCACCTGTCCATTCGGATGGACAAGTCCGACTTCATTCGGCAGGCCATCGGCAACGTCCGCCAGGCCGCTCTGCTGGGGTCCGGCCTGGCAATCCTCGTGCTCGTGCTCTTCCTGAGAAGTTTTCGCAGCACGCTGGTGATTGCCGTTTCACTTCCGCTTGCCGTCCTGGCCACGTTCGTGCTGATTTACTTCAACGGGTTTACGCTGAACATGATCTCGTTCGGCGGCCTCGCCCTGGGAATGGGACTGCTCGTTGACAATTCGATCGTCGTGCTGGAGAGCATTTTTCGAAAGCGCGAGGAAGGCCTGCCGTCGGCCGAGGCCTCGATCGAAGGAACTCAGGAAGTCGCATCGGCAATCGTGGCGAGCACGCTGACGACGCTCGTCGTGTTTCTGCCGCTGCTGTTCATCGGCGACCAGACGGGAATCCTGCTTCGCGAGCTTGCGACGGTCGTATCGTTCTCGCTGATCTGCTCACTCATCGCGAGCCTCACGCTGACGCCCATGCTGGCCGCTCACTGGATTCCCGAAGCCGAATCCGGCCGGTTTAAATTGCTGCTCGTCGTCGTGAATCTGTTTCACGAAATGAGCCGGCAAATTTTGAGCGTCTTTGAGAAAGCCTACGCCTGGCTGCTGGGACGAAGCCTGAAAACGCCACTTGCCGTGACGGTTCTGATGATCCTTTTTCTGGCCGTCTCGGTCGGCCTGACTCCCCGCATTGGCACCGAATTCATTCCGAAAACTGACGAAGGCCGCCTGATGGTCAACACCGAAATGGCGCCGGGCATCCAACTGAAGCACCTCTTCCGCCAGGCAGTGCAGGTCGAGAAGACCGTGATCGACGCCGTGCCGGAATCGACCACGACCGGCTCATTCATCGGTGATGATGCGGACGATGCCGAAGACTGGAACCAGGCCTGGTTCAGCATCCATCTGGTCTCGCGCGACGAACGGACGCGGACGGTCGAGGACATTCGCAAGGACCTGGAAGGTCAGATCGGCCGCGTGCCCGGCATGGAGATCAAAGTTCGAGTTCGAAACGACACGTTCGGGTCGGGGATGTTCAGCCAGAACGGCGAAAACCTGGCTGTCGAAATCCGAGGTCACGATCAGAAAACGGCCGAAGAGCTTTCCGAACGAGTGGCCGAGGCAATGAAACTCGTCTCCGGCCTGGTGAACGTTGAGTCGACAAAATCCGACCGTCGCCCGGAGCTTTCCGTCCGCTTTGACCGAGAAAAAGCCAGTTCGCTGGGCATCAGTGTCAGCGACATTTCTCAAACACTGGAAACGGCGGTGCATGGAACGCGAACGACCGTCTTCCGCGAAAACGGCAACGAGTACAACGTCGTCGTGCGACTCCGCGAAGGCGACCGCAGCGAACTGGCTCACATCGAACAGGTCGGCGTCGCCACTCCCGCCGGACGAATCGTGCCGCTGAAAAATCTCGTCTCATTCAATCCTGGCGAGTCCCCGGTCTCCATTCGTCGACAGGACCGGCAGCGGGTCATGTACGTCACAGCGAATGTCGAGGACCGTGACCTGGGACACGTCGTACGGGACCTCCAGCAGGAGCTCAAGAAGCTGCCGCCGGTCGAGGGGTTTGTGCTGCGTGTCGCCGGCGACTGGGAGGACCAGCAACGAAGTTTCCAGGCGTTAACCTGGGGATTCATCCTCGCCGTCCTGCTGATGTACATGGTCATGGCCTCGCAGTTCGAGTCGCTTGGCGATCCGCTTCTCATTCTGCTGACATTGCCGCTGGCCTCAATCGGTGTCGTCACAATTCTTCTTCTCAGCGAAACAACGCTCAACGTGCAGTCGTTTATCGGGCTGGTCATGCTGGCGGGAATCGTCGTCAACAATGCGATCGTCCTGGTCGACTACATGAACCAGCTCCGCCGCCGCGAGCCGGGAACCCCCATCACCGAGATCGTGCAGAAAGCCTCCGTCCGCCGCTTCCGCCCGATCCTGATGACGACGCTGACAACCGTCCTGGCCATGACACCGATCGCCCTGGGACTGGGCGACGGAGGCGAACTGCAGGCTCCCATGGCGCGAGTCGTGATCGGCGGCCTGACATCCGCAACGCTGATCACACTCCTGGCAATCCCCATCGCCTGGCGGGCTGCGCATTCGGTCGCAAAAATCACAGCCATGCCAGAGCCAGCCAAGGCGGACGCTCAGCTTGTCTGAACTGCGAAGTTGCGGCACGAATCAAGTGTGAAACCTCACAACGACGCTCCGCGGCTCACCCCCGCTGACGCAGGCCGGACCAGGCGCATCGCCGTTCCGGCAATTGGAACGGTTCGGTGTCACTTGAGGCCGGCCTGCTGCAGAGCTCGCAAGGTGCCGGACACGACAGCGTCTTTCGAAACGGTCGCTCCGCTGATCCCGTCCACCTGAAGGCTCTGCTTCTCGATGATCCGTTTCGGGATGATCACGCTGGTGTTCTGGTCGATCTTCTCCTCGTGCTGCGTTTTGATTTCGGCGATGCGGCCGCCCTCGATCTTCACGGTCAGCTTGACGTCTCCCGAGTAGCCCAGTGCGGTCTCCTGATAGGTTCCGTCATTCAGCGACGCTCCCTCAAGCGAGGCGAGCGACAGCAGCCGCAGTTTGTCTTCGACTTTCTTCGCCCGGCGAGGCAGCAGATGTCCGCCGTACGAAGGCTTGCCGAGCGGGTACAGCCTCGCCGCCTCGCCGTAGCTGGCTTTGGCTTTGTCGAGCTGGCCCCACCTGGCGTAAAGATCGCCGAGAGCGTCGTGGAATTCCGCCTGCCGCATTTCCAGCGACTCGGACTTCGGCGGAGCCAGCGTCAAACCTTGCTCCAGCAGTTTCTCGGCCTCCTCAAACAGGCCGTTGTCCGTGTACAGCGATGCCAGAGCCTGAAGCCCGAAGTACGGAGGGTTGTCATGGTCCGTCCGCGCGACCCACTCGCGGTAAACGTGGATCGCCCAGATCGGCTCGTTGCCGAGGAACAGGTACATGCCGTATTCGTCGCCGTTCCCGATATCTTCCTTGTTCAGGTAATCCCAGGTCAGCTTGATTCCCTCACGGCGGGAGGCGTCGTCGCCCGTGCCCAGCAGGCGGCGAATTTCGACGCGGCCCTCCTTCCACGGTTTGAGTTTGACGTCCCACGTCGACGGCACGTCAGCCAGCCAGGCCGGAGGAATCTGGAGCTGCGCGAGTTTGTGAGCGAGCTTCGTCTTCGGATCAGCGTCGTCAGCCAGCTCGCTGGTTTCTTCCGCGTCTTTTTCAAACGGCGAGCGGTCGGCAGTGCCCGACGTCTTCGGAGGGAGCTTCTTCTCGGCGACTGGCTTTGCCTTAACGATCGGGATCTCTGATTCCGCATCGGCGATGACCGAGTCGACCTGCTTCGCGTCGGCCTTGATGAAATTCGGATCGTCCTCGTCGACTTTGGATGAGTCGGCCTCACCGGTGAGCGGCTTCAGATCGAAGTCCGATTCCGACGCGGGTTCCTCTGGTTCGTTGCAGCCGGCCAGGCTGAAGCTCATGACAATCGCAACAGACACGGTCATCATGCGGCAGCGTTGGGCTGCGTTTCGAGGCTTCATCTGAAAACTCCGAGTCGATCCAGTCACGGTGCGAGGCGGTGACGCCTGCGGAACCACGGTACCCCGACAGCAGTCCGTCGAAAAGCCCAGCCACGAGGAGTTCGACCGGCTGGACTTTGACCACATCCATCCCGGGCCGATCGCGCCGATGGGGACGCGGCTGACCCGAGGTTCCGTTCCGGGCGACCGCTCACCGCTCACCCCGGGTGACACTCTTCCGCCACTCCGCGGCTCGTCGGCGGTGAATCTCACTTCCTGCCCACGCGGGCTGTGCGCGAAAAATCACGCCCATGTTTTTTTAGCGACACCCGCGTTCGTGTTTCCCTGCCCTCCTCTATTCCTGCGCTCGCGTTCCAAAGTCGCTCTGAACGGGTTCCGCTGCTGATTTCTGGCTGGCTGAGCCAAGGCGTCAAACTTTGCGCCGTTTACCAAATCCCGCTGACCGGCAGATTCTGCTCATGCGGAAGACTTTGCCTGACCGATAAAGCTGAAGAGTGCCCGCGCTCTCGGCGCGAGTTCCTCGGGACGGCATGGAACTTCGCTGACGGCCGACACGCTCGGACGTGGCTCAGTCGATCGATTCAAAAGGAGTGGCAAGGATGCTGCAGAAAAAACTCTGGCTGGCGGGGGCTGTCGGAGCGGTTTGCCTGGCGATTTCCGCAGGCATGGCTCAGGAACAGTTGCCGAAAACAAATCCAGTCAAGAACCCAGCCTCTCCTCAGGACTCACTCGGAGGATTGACGCTGATTCCGGGGCATTTCGCAGCAGGCACGCAAGTGGCGCAGGCGGACACGCTGAGATCGCCCACCGACGCACGTCGCCACCAGCGCTCGCGCCCGGCCACGTCGAGTGACTCTTCACAAACAAACGGAATCCGCAACTACCACCAGGAGCTGTTCGGTTCCGAGCCGCCAGCCGTCGGTGCTGCCGGGCAGAACTCTGCGAGTCCACTTTCGCTGACGGAACTTGCACCCGCCGACCGGACAGCGGAAACGCGAGCAGCGGGATCTTCCCGTTCGAGCATTCAGCCAGCGGGATTCTCGGCGCTGCCACGTCAAGACGGCGGACCGGCGGCATTGACTCCTTCCGAAGCTTCAATCCTGACGCGGCAGAGCCAGCAGGTTGTGCCTGCTGATTACAGCGCCGCCGAAACTCGAAAAATCGTTGTGCCGGTCAGCGCGGTTCAGCCCGCTGCACCGATCCTTCCGTCGAACCTCGATGCCGCGCTGCGTGAGTCTTCGGAAATCGGGACGGCGGCGAACGACGTCCTGTCCGCAGCAGAGGTGGCGAGTGGCTCGGCGGACGCTGCTCCGACGGCCCACTCATTTGCGGCGGCTCAAGCGCTGGCCGGTGCTCCGCGAAAACTCTTCAGCGACTCTCGCGGGGGCTCGCCCAACGTGGTGACCGAATGGCGGAAAAATGGCGACATGAATGTCGGCCAGAAATGCCAGCTCGAACTGATCGTCAAAAACACCGGCACGGCGATGGCCGCGTACTTGGAAGTTGCCGCCGAGTTCCCCTCAACGCTGCGAGTGACGGAAACTTCCCCGAATCCGTTTGCCGACGGCACCTGGAAGATCCCCGTCCTGGCCCCCGACAAAGAATTCCGGATTGCGATCACGGTGATTCCGCTGCAGCGTGGTGAGATCGCTCCGAATGCCAACGTCAAATTCACAACGGCCACCGCGGCGGCATTCACCGTCGAAGAGCCACTGCTGGCCCTCGCGGTGAGCGGACCGGAACAGGTCACGCTGGGTGAAGCTGCTTCGCACGTTGTCACGATCTCCAACCCCGGCACAGGCGTCGCCAGCGACGTCACCGTGATGGTCACTCTGCCGGAAGGACTTGAGCATGTCAGCAAGCGGGATCGGTTGATGATGGACCTCGGGTCGCTCAGCCCTGGTGAAAAACGCAACGTGCGACTGGCTCTGACCGCGATCCACGGCGGAGATCAGTCTTTGATCATCGACGCGAAAGCGGGAGCAGAGCTGACTTCACAGTCACGATCGCTGGTCAAAGTGCTCGCCCCGCAACTGGAGATTGCTGTGGACGGCCCGGGCCTCCGTTACGTCGGCCGCGACGCCCGTTACAACGTGAGCGTGTCCAACAAGGGAGCCGCTCCGACCAACAATGTGCGAGCGATGTACGCCGTTCCTGACGGGTTTGAGTTTCAGTCGGCCTCGCGAGGCGGCAACTACGACAAGACACGACGCATCGTCAGCTGGTTTGTCGGCAGTGTGAAATCGAACGAGACGATCGAATTGAGCCTCAAGCTGCGTCCAGTCAAGCCCGGCGACTTTGCTCATGCCGCGCGAGTCGTCTCTGAACACGGTGACATCGCCGAAGCTCAGGCCGCGACCCGGATCGAAGGGACGGCTTCGCTGCTTCTGAAAGTCGCCGACCTCGACGATCCGGTCGAGACCGGCAAAGAAACGGCCTACGAAATCACGATTCAGAATGACGGCTCGAAGGAAGCTCAGAACGTCGGCCTGTCGATCGAACTGCCGGTCGGCGTCAAGCTGGTCGATGTCAAAGGCCCGTCGACTCACATCGCGGAAAGCGGACTGGTCGTCTTCAAATCTTTGCCGACTCTGCCCGCCGGCAAGACGGCCACCTACCGGGTCTTCGTGCAGGGATCCGAAGAAGGAAATCAGCGTCTGCGAGCCCGACTGACCAGCGACTCCATTCAGGAACCGCTCACCGTCGAGGAGCTGACGCGGTTCTACGCGGAATAAACTCCTTGCGGAATGACGACTCAACCAGACCCGGGCCGCCGGCAACAGCGGCCCGGGTTTTTTCTTTTTCTGAAAACGCATTTTGGAGATCAGCCACCGCGGGATCGCTCGCCGGCTGGCATCTTCCTTCCATCCCGTAAATGATTCCGGCCTGCTGACGGACCGACGAAGCTCCCTTCGCCACACCGTTCAAGCGGACGTTCCTGAATCATCGATCCGAGAGGAAGACTGAGATGCTCAACTTCTCCACCGCGTTTCGCTGCAGCACCGCGTTTCGCTGCGGCATCGCGCTTCTGCTGGCAGCAGCATTCTCAAGCGTTGCCGCCGCCGACGGGCTGCAGCTTCAGGACATTTTCGAAATCGAATTTGCCAGCGATCCGCAGATTTCTCCCGACGGCGAGACGATCGTTTATGTCCGCAACTTTTCGGACATCATGACCGACCGGCAGTATTCCAATCTGTGGTCGATCAACGCGGATGGATCGAAGCATCGTCCACTGACGACGGGGCTGCGAAACGACGGCGAGCCGCGATGGTCTCCGGATGGCAGCCGGATCATTTTTCTCACGAAGGAAGACACCGATCGCCAGATTGCCCGCGCGGAACTTCATTGCCGATGGATGGACACCGGCCAGACAGCCCGGCTGGCCGCGTTCGAAAATGCTCCTGCCGACCTCACCTGGACCACTGACGGACAGCACATTGCGTTTTCGATGGTTGTCGAGGCGCAGCGGGAACCGTTTGCGTCGATCCCGGCCAAGCCAAAGGGCGCCGACTGGGCGCCGCCGCCGAAGGTGATTCGTCGAGTCAACTACCGTTACGACGGGATGGGGTATCTCAAAGACGGCTATCGGCAACTGTTCGTGCTGTCGGCCGAGGGAGGGACTCCGCGACAGGTGACCGACGGCGAGTTTGATCACGAAGGCCCGCTGGCCTGGTCGCCGGACGGCTGGCTGATCTGTTCGTCGAACCGCAGCCCCGACTGGGAGCTCAATCCTCAGGAGTCGGATCTGTACCGCGTGCCGGTTCCGGGGATCTCGCGCATCGCCGGTGACGGAAAAATTGCGAGGATCACAACTCGGCCCGGCCCGGATCACTCACCGGTTTTCAGTCCGAGTGGCGACCGCATCGCGTGGCTGGGTTACGACGATCGAAAAGTCGGCTACCAGATTTCGCACCTCTACGTGGCCGACACCGCGGACGCGATGAAGAACTCACCCCCGAAAAAGATTGACGTTCTGGGCGGTGAGTTTGACCGTTCGGTGGAGTCGCCGGTGTGGGCTCCGGACGGCAACGGCCTGTACTTCAATTACGACGACCGTGGTCATGGGCAGCTCGGCCACATCAACTTCGACAGTGATGTGCGGGAAGTCGCGAAAGATGTCGGCGGCACGTCAATCGGGCGGCCGTACCAGGGTGGCTCGTACTCGGCTTCGAACAACGGCGTTCTCGCGTTTACCTGGACGTCGCCTGATCACCCGGCCGAGGTGGCGGTCGTTCGCCCGTTTGAGAAGGCGAAAGCCGAGAAGGCGAAGGTGCTGACTCTGTTGAATGCGGACCTGCTTGAGCAGCGAACGCTCGGGAAAGTCGAAGAGTTCTGGTTCGAGACGTCTCTGGAGTCTCACAAGATTCAAGCGTGGCTGATGACTCCGCCAGACTTTGACCCGAAAGCCAAGGACAAAAAGTATCCCCTGATCCTGGAAATTCACGGTGGTCCGTACGCGAATTACGGCTGGCGTTTTTCGGCCGAGATGCAGATGTACGCGGCGGCGGGATACGTCGTGCTGTACGTCAACCCGCGAGGCAGTACCAGCTACGGCCAGAAGTTTGCCGAGCTGATTCACCACAACTATCCCGGTGAGGATTACGACGACCTGATGAAGGCAGTCGACGTCGTGCTGGAACGCGGCTTCGTCGATCCGGACCGGTTGTTCGTAACCGGAGGCAGCGGTGGCGGCGTTCTCACCGCGTGGGTCGTCGGAAAGACGGGTCGCTTTCGTGCAGCCGTCTCGGCCAAACCGGTCATCAACTGGTACAGCTTCGCGCTGACGACCGACGCGTATCCCTACTTCTGGCAGTACTGGTTCGCCTCTTATCCCTGGGAGGCTCCGGCCGACTACCACAAACGCTCGCCGATCTCTCTGGTCGGCAACGTCACGACACCGACAATGCTGCTCACCGGTGAGCAGGATCACCGAACTCCGATCACGCAGTCGGAAGAGTTCTATCAGGCGCTCAAACTGCGAGGCATCGACACCGCGCTGGTCCGAATTCCGGAAGCGTCCCACGCGATCGTCAAACGCCCGAGCAACCTGATGAACAAGGTCGCCCACATCCTGAAGTGGTTCGAGATTCACGAAGACTGAGTGAGGGTCCGAATCGAATCCGTGAACTTGTCCGAAGCGAGCGCGGGGCCTCGACTCCAACCGTTTTTTCACCAGGGCGAATGGAAAGCGGGAGCCAACCTTCGCGGCTCGCGCCGTTCCGCTACTTTATCCGGGCTGTCCCTCCGGACGTTGTTGCCCGAATCGGCATTGCCGCAATCGAACGAAGACTCACACGAAGGCACGAAGACACAAAGGATTTATTTCCGTTCTTTGTGTCTTCGTGTCTTTGTGTGAGACATCAAAGCACTCTGGCCTGACGACTGAAGAATCAATGCGGTGGTTCCCCGCGTCGTCAGTCCGCGAGACGGAATTCACTCAGGGAGGCTTCGCAGGCCGGCCCGAGGGCTGCGTGAATCGTTCTCGCTTTCGGATCGACGACGGCGAACGCGCAGCTGCGCGGGTTGTGGCCGGAACCGTGGCGGCAGATTCCCGTCTCGTCACCGCCGTCGTGATCGGCGAGCAGGCGGCGAAGGCTCTCCGGCGTAAACGGCTCGGAGTGACTCTCCATCCGGGAGGCAAGCCGCGCGAGGCGATGCTCGGTCGAGCCGCGTAGGACGGTCGGGTCTTCCAGCGGTTTGAGCTTCTCCGAGAGATAGTGGTTCGAGTGGACGTACCACGGCGCGGCGATCGAAAACTCTTCGTGCTGGGCCGCCGTCGTTTCGATGTCCGACCGTGCCCCGGATTCGTCGCCCATCATGTAATTGTGCCCGGAAGCTCGCGGCGTGTCGGTGATCACGGAAACGGCGTCCCGCCACTCGGTCTGTCGCAATGCCTGGTGCAGCAGTGCGAGGTAGATGACGCCCGGCCGCGCGTCCGTCGGCCGCAGGTTCGTATTGCCGACCGCGATGCCCGCCGAGTTGACTCCGATCAGCGTGAGGCAGCCGGCCGTCGTCAGGGTGAGCGATCGCGGGCCGTCATCCGGAGTCCGATGAAAGATCGAGATAAACCGCTCGGCACTGGCATGCATGTCCCACGTCTGGCCGATCATTGCTGAGCCGCTGGCCGTCGCGTCAGGGCCGACCAGAAACGACGTGCAGCCGTGAACTTCGACGCCGGAAAACTGCCACAGCACATCCTGAAAATCGGTGAGGGCGTTCGCAAAGAAGACATCCTCGATCGGCATTCCCGCTCCGCCCGCGATGCCGCGCCACTCGTCGACAATCTCCGGGCAGTGTTCTTCGTGGATCGGCAGATGAACTCGGGCAAGCTTGAGGCAGTCCTCGCGAGAGACGTCGACCCCGTGCTCCTTCGCAAACCGACACGCCAGGTGAAGCCGGATTTCGGACAGCTCGCGAATCTGATCGGCGAGCAGTTCCCCGTGCTGAAGCCCCATCTCGTGCGGGAGGAGCACTCACTGATCGAAGCCGGCATCTACAGACGGATTCGCCACCCGATGTACGCGGCGATGTTTCTGCTGAGCATCGCGCAGGTTCTGTATCTGCCCAACTGGTTCGCCGGGCCAACTTACCTGCTGACGTTCGGGCTGCTGTACCTGCTTCGCGTCGGCCGCAAAGAGCGCATGATGCTCGACCGATTCGGCAGCGAGTACGAGGCGTACATGCAAAGAACCGGGCGACTGATCCCGGCCTTCCGCAAGCAGCCGTCAATCCCGCAGGACGAACGCCCACGTCCGTCAGAACGCGGCTTAACGGACAATCCAGGCCCACCTCAGCACACATCCGCAGTTCGAACACCGCGGCTCGACTTTCGAGTTCACCGAATTTGTGCTCGCCTGGTCGGCGGTTGCGCTGGACTGCGACCGGCGAGCGGCTCAGGTGGCCGTTCGGTTTCGGCGGCTTTCGTGAGGCTGCTACACTGACATTCCTCGCCGGTTGAAACGACGCTCAACACCGCACAAGGTCTCGCCATGATCCGCCCTCGACGCCCGCAATCCAGTTTGAACTTTCAGGCGAACCGGCTCGGACGCGTCAACGCCCTGTGGGCACTTCTCGCGGGCGGTACGGCGATCGTTGCCGCGATGGGCGTCCTGTTGAACTTCGGCGGTCCCGAGCGGCCGCCCGAGGGGAAAAGTCTGACCGTGTTCTGCGCAGCCGGGTTGCGGATTCCCGTCGAGAAAATTGCGGAGGAATACGAGAAGGAATACGGCGTTCATATCGATCTTCAGTACGGCGGATCGAACGCGCTGCTCAACCAGCTTCAGGTCAACAAGTTCAGCGACGCCGATCTGTTTCTGGCGGCCGACGATTTTTACACGGACGCGGCTCACGAGCAGGGCCTCGCCAAAGAGCGAATGAATATCGCCTGGATGCGGCCGGTCATTGCCGTGGCGAAGGACAATGAATCGATCAAGTCGATTCAGGATCTGCTCAAGCCCGAAATTCGAGTAGCGCTGGGCGATCCGGAGGCCGCGGCCGTCGGACGTGCGGCCCGCAAGCGGCTCAAATCGATCGCTCACGGAGACAGCGATCTCTGGACGCTTCTCGCCGCAAACGCCACAGAAAACGGTGTCTTCAAGCCGACCGTCAACGAAATTGCCAATGATGTTCGCATCGGGACGGTCGACGCCGCGATCGTCTGGGACTCGACCGTCGCGATGCCGAAATACAAAAACGACCTGAAAGCGATCCCGGTTCCGGAACTTGATGGCGATCCCAACCTGGTCACGGTGAGCGTCCTCACTTCGTCCAAAGTTCCCACTGCGGCAATCCGTTTCGCCCGATATCTAAGTGCCTCGAACAGGGGCCTCAAAGTGTTCGAGGAAAACGGCACGAGACCGGTCGATGGAGACATCTGGGTCGAAAAACCTGAGATCACGTTTTTCTGCGGCGCTGTGAACCGCCGGGCTGTCGAGGACGTCGTGCAGGACTTTGCCACTCGCGAGGGAGTCACCGTCAACACGACGTACGATGGCTGCGGCACGCTGACCGGGCGAATGAAGATCGTTGAGGGGCAGGCGACGGACCTCGGCTTCCCTGATGTCTACATGGCCTGCGACCGGTACTACCTGGACAATGTCAAAGACTGGTTTCAGGAAGACGTCGATGTGTCCGACACAGAAATTGTTCTCGTGGTGCCGAAGGGCAGCGACAAAGTCAAAACGCTCGCCGATCTGCTGAAGCCGGGTATCCGCGTGTCCGTCGGCGAGGCGGATCAATGCACGCTCGGGGCTCTCACTCGGCGGCTGCTGGCAAGTGAAGAACTCTACGAGAAGCTCAAAGCCAAGCAGACAGCGGACGGAGAAGTCGTCGTCGAGAAAGCTTCGTCGGCCCTCATCATCCCGGACGTCACGGCTGGACATGTCGATGCCGGAATCGCCTACATCACCGACGCGAAAGCCAACGCTCACAAAGTCGACATCATCCACATCGAATCCAAACTGAACCTGGCCATTCAGCCGTTTGGCATTGCGAAAACCAGTGTCCACAAATACCTGGTACGGCGATTGTTCGCCCGTGTCGCCGCCTCGAAGGACAAGTTTGAAAAAGCCGGCTTCCACTTCCGGCTGGGCAAAGACGGCAAGGACAAGTCGAGTGCAGACGAGCCTGCAACGGATCAGGGCACCGTGTCCGGGAAAGACGCAGGCCAATGAGCGACGCTCGCACGGGGCAAAGTGTCGACGAACCCGACTCTGAAGGTCGAGTGGCCGAGCGTGCGATCAAAACCGCAGCCGAAGTCGTTGGACGCTCCCCGACGGCCGTCGGCGTTCGAAACTCGAACCGCATTTTCTATGCAAGCTTTGCTGTCATCGGTGGCAGTTATGCGCTGCTCATTCTGCTGATGCTGCTGGCCGATGCCGCGTACATGGTCGATGAAGCGGTGAGTACGTCCGAAACCTGGACGGACCTGCTCACGCGAAACCCGATCATGCAGGCGCTGGGCGATCGCCGCATCCGTTACTCGATCTGGCTGAGCATGCTGAGCTGCACGATGTCGGCCGTGTTGTCAGTCTTCGTTGCCGTGCCGATGGGTTATCTACTGTCCCGACACAACTTCTGCGGCAAACGCCTGCTCGACGCCGTACTCGACATCCCGATCGTCCTGCCGCCGCTGGTCATCGGGCTGAGCCTGCTGATTCTGTTTCAGTTTCCGCCGTTCAGCTGGTTTGTTCGAGACATCGTGTACCAGGTCCCGGCCGTCATCCTGGCTCAATTCTCTGTCGCGTGTGCCTTCGCCGTAAGAACCATGAAAAGCACGTTCGACCACATCGACCCGCGGTGCGAGGACGTCGCCGTTTCGCTGGGCTGCACACGGAGCCAGGCATTCGGCTGGGTCCTTCTGCCCGCCGCTTCGCGAGGCATCCTCACAGCGTTTACTCTGGCGTGGGCGAGGTCGCTCGGCGAGTTCGGTCCGCTGCTGATATTCGCCGGTGCGACCCGAATGAAAACCGAAGTGCTTTCGACAACAGTTTTCCTGGAACTCAACGTGGGAGACATCGAGGCCGCCGTGGCTGTCTCCTTCATCATGATCATGGCCGCAGTCATCGTCCTGATGCTGACCCGAGCCATCGGCAGCGACCACCACGCGATCGGGTAAAACACAGGCCGGACCTGGGCGACGATGTCGCCCGCGTCGGAATCCATGAAACAAATGCGGTGCCGGAGCGGCGCTTCGCTTGATCCGGGCTACACGAAATCCCCTTCGTAATCTTCGTTTCTTCTGTTCAAGCTCCAGCGATTCGCGCTGAACAGAAGGAACGAAGGCAACGAAGTTTTTTTCTCACCGGCTGGATGGAGTGAGTGTTATGAGAAGCCGACTTGCTGCTGTCGTTGGTTTCAGTGTCCTCTTCGCAACGCTCCCCCTCTGCGCCCAGGACCTCGAAGACGAAGACCTCCCGCCGGGCGTGCTTCTCAAACTGACCGCCGGCGACAGGACCGTCGAGCGGATTGAGGACGACATCTCCGCGAACTGGGGCGAGTTCTCACCGGACCCAAGGCTCCCTGCCGGACCGTTCCGCGCTGAGTGGTCGTCGCAGATTCTTCTCCGCGAGGCGGGCGAGTATCGACTGTGGGCGTTCGGTACGGGCAAGGTGTCAGTCAAAATCGATGGCCGGGAAGTCCTCAAAGGCAGTGTCGATCAGCCGGCCTGGATGGAGGGCTCGCCATTCGATATCGGGTTCGGACTCAAGTCGCTTGAAGTCTCTTACGAGAAAACGTCCGACGCAGCCGAAGTGCATCTCTACTGGTCGAACGAGCCGTCGTTTCCGCTGGAGCCGATTCCGACGGAGGTACTCTTCCGCGACGGTGGCCGCCCGGACCTCGCTCTGATCGAACGCGGCCGGCAGTTGTTTGAGGCTCACCGCTGCGCCGCGTGCCATCGCCGCGAGGACGAAACCCGTCCGGCTTCGGCACCGGATCTTGTCCGCTGGACGGCGAGCCTGGAATCGACGGAAAATCTCAAACAGAAACTGGCCGGTCATGGCGAGGGGATGATGCCGTCGCTCGGGCTGAACGTGGCTCAGGTGGAGATGCTGTGGCGGCATCTGCTCGCCGGGTCGGAGAAACAGGCGCTCGACGCGCTCCCGAAGCCCGGCAAAGGTCGAAGCGACGAGAACGACCGCGGGGCCGGAATGACGCTGCTCAAGTCGACCGGGTGCCTGGCGTGCCACCGCGTGAACGGTGAGGGCACAGCCGGTCTGTACGGCGGAGCCGATCTGTCGTCGATCGGCTTCAAGCGATCCCGTGAGTGGTTCTTCACGTGGCTCAAGGACCCCGCGAAGCTCAACCGGCAGCATCGCATGCCGGTTTTCGAATTGAGCACTCAGGAGCGGCGGCAACTGGCACTCGCACTGGACTCGCTGAGAAAAGTCAAACCGGACGTAACGCTGAGTGAGACAAGTGGTCCCTCACCTTCCGCCGTGGAGATCATCAAATCGGCTCGCTGCGCCGCCTGCCACACCGTGCCCGATGCGGAGAAGATTGGCCCGCCCGATCTGACCGGAATCCCGACGCTCGAAAAGCCGGTTGCCAACTGGGAGACGTCCTGTGTCGGCGACGGCCCGATCACTCCGAAATGGCGTCCCGTTTTTCCGCAGGCGAACCGCAAGGCGCTGCGGGCCTACGTCGAATCGTTTACCGGAGCCCAATCAAAGCAGAGCCCGTACGAACGCGGTCGGGAACACTTCGCGAGCCTCAACTGCCAGTCATGTCACCCTCGTCACAACGGCAGAGGTCTCGCCGCGATCGCGAAGGATCTTTCCGACAGCGACCCCGGACTGCGCGGGCAGGCCCCGTCGCTCGTGCCACCATCGCTCAACGCGGTCGGCGACAAACTGCTCGATGAGGCCCTCGGCAAGGCAGTCTCCGGCGAGCAGAAACGGCGGATGGACTGGATTCATGCCCGCATGCCGAAGTTCAATCACACGAAATCAGATCAAGACGCTCTCATCGCGTACTTCGTCGGGCACGACCGCATCCCGGCCGACGCTCCGACATGGACCATCGCGAAGAAGCCACGATCTGTTCTGGATAAGACCGTCGCCCTTGGCCAGGACCTGACCGGCCCGAAAGGTTTCAGTTGTATCGCATGCCACCAGGCCGGCAGCTACGTGCCGAAGAAGGCGGCAATGGGCACTCGCGGTTCGGACATCGTCGGGCTCGGCGAGAGGATGCGGCACGAATATTTCATTCGGTGGACGAGGTCTCCGTTGCGAGTGGTCCCTGGCACGGAAATGCCGTCGTACATCAAACCGGTCAAGCACGTCCTCGATGAGAACATTGATCGACAGCTCGAAACGCTCTGGCAGGCCCTCAACCATAAAAAGTTTACGCCGCCGACAAATCCGTCGGCCGTCGAGCAGCTGATCACGGTGGAGCCGGGTGCCGAGCCGCGGATCATTCGCGACGTCTTTACGAATCCAGAAGCGAACGGCGGCGGCTACGTCGCGCGAGCCTTCGCGGTCGGATTTGAAAATCAACACAGCGTGCTCATCGACCTCGACACGCTCACGCTTCGAAGCTGGAACTTCGGCGACTTCGCCCGGCAGAGGACCGTCGGCAAGAGCTGGTACTGGGACATGGCCGGCTCGCCGATCATCACGGGAATGGATCCGCGTTCCGACTACGCACTCATCACAAAGATCGTTGACGGCAAGCCAGCGAGAGTCGCAGATCGAAAGACGATCGAGCCGCTCATTGAAAACGGAACGGCTGGCCGGCTGATCGATTACTCGTCGAACCAGGACGGCGTGCGGTTTCGCTATCGATTGAACTTTTCTGTCGATGGCAAAACCGTTGTGCTCAACGTGGAAGAACACCTCACAGCGATGCGGCGATTTGGCATCAGCCAGAAAACCGGTGTACTGCGGGAAATTCGGGTGAGCGGCATTCCCGACGGCTGGGACCTGCGCTTGAGCTACCCGAACACGACCGGCAAGCCAACGTTCGGCTCGCCGGACACCGGGCGGTTTGACCGGGACGGCATCGACCAGTCACCCGCAGAAGAGCACGGCAAGCCGTTTGGCCGGTGGCTGTCGCGAGTCAGCAGCGAGGGCGGCAAGGCTCGCTGCGTGCTCCGCTACACCTGCGATCTGATCCCGGCACCGCTGACGGTGAACCTCAAGCCGAACCCCGATCCGAAGCCCACGCCTGTGAATTCGATGCCTGGCTTCGACGGAGTCACGCTGCCTCTGCCCGGTTCGATCATGCCGACGGCAATGACCATTCTCAAGGACGGCACGCTGGCGTACACGTCGCTGAAGGGGCACGTCTACTTCGCGAAAGACACCGACGGCGACGGGCTGCAGGATTCGCTGCAGTTGTTTGAGGAAGGTCTCTCGGCTCCGTACGGAATCATCGAAGACGGCGACTCGATCATCGTCTCGCAGAAACCGGAGATGACTCGCCTTCGCGACACCGACGGCGACGGCCGTGCCGATCAGCGGTCCGTCTTCGCAACCGGCTGGGGCTTCAACGACAACTACCACGACTGGACGTGCGGCATTGTTCGCGATTCGAAGGGCAACATGTATGTCGGGCTGGGCAGCAATTACGGCCAGCCAGGGCGGGCGAAGGAATTCAGTCTGTGGCGCGGCAGTGTCGTGAAGGTGACGCCCGAAGGAGTCGTGACGCCGTTTTCCTCGGCGTTCCGATATCCAACCGGCCTGGCGATCGACAGCCAGGACCGTCTGTTTGCCAGCGACAATCAGGGCGTTCAAAACTGCTTCAACGAGATCAACCACCTGCGCGAAGGACTGCACTTCGGCGTGCCGAACTACCACGATCGCGACCTCAAAGTCGACCATCATCCGGCCGCCGTGCAGGTACCTCATCCGTGGACCCGCAGCGTCAACGGCATTCAGATTCTTTCCGAAGACTACAAAATCAAACCGTTCGCCGGGCACGGCATCGGGGCTGAGTACGAAGAGAAACTGCTCGTCCGGTTCACGTATCACGAAGTCGACGGTGATCTGCAGGGAGCGATTTATTATCTCTCGAAGCCGAAGTGGAACCTGGACGAGACGTTTCTCGGGCCGCTCTGCGTGACGACGGCTCCCAACGGAGACATCTACGTCGGCAGCATCCACGACAGCGGCTGGCTCGGAGGGCTCAACACGGGGAGCATTGTCCGGCTGCGGCCCAACGGAAAACTTCCCAACGGCATCCGCGAAATTCGAGCCACCTCGAACGGCTTCGAAATTCACTTCAACAGTGCCGTCGACAAAGCCGAAGCGGCCCGGGCGGAAAACTACTCGATCTCTGGCTACACCCGAGTCTGGGAGGGCAGCTACGCGACGCCCGACTCCGGCCGCTACGAGGCGAAGATTCAATCGGTCGAGGTCGCAGACGATGCCGCGTCCGTCCGAATCAAGGTCGATCAACTGAAGGCCGGTTACGTTTACGACGTGAGCTGCGGGCTGAAAAGCAACGGCGAGCCACTGTGGCCGGACACCGGACATTACTCGATGACGAAAGTACCGAAGTAGCAGCCACCGCTGTTCGTGTTCGCGCCTCACCGGCGTTCTGCGCAACGGAGATTCGAGAGGGTGTGTTCCCAAACTGGAAACTGGCGTCAGAAGCCGAGGCCGATTCCGTTCAGAACTCCGGTGCCGACTGTTCCATCGGTGATGTTGAACATTGAGGGAAGACGGTGAACCCACTTTTTATTGGGGCCCGGGCAATACTGGCGACCGTTGCCCTCGATGGCGGCAATCGTCGGGATCCTCGCTGCAAGACTTGCTGAGTGCAGGAATGAGAATCCGGGGCAGGTCAGGTCCTGGACGCACAGGAACATTCCAAACTTCTGCGCGGCAGCCGCCAGGCACAGCGATTCGGACTGCCCTTTGCACGCCTTCAGTGCGACTCCGGTGTAGCCCTGCTCGCGAGCCAGCAGCAGCGATTCGTAATCGACGAGTGCCTCGTCCACGACAACCGGTTTCAGTTTTGCGACTTCGTGCAGCTTGATCTCCGGATGAGCTTTCAGGTTCCGGCTTGTTGGCTGCTCGACGTACTGAATGCGGTCGTACGCGGCTGGCGTATCCGCCTGCACTTTCTTGAGGAAGTCCAGAACGTATCCCGCATCCGCGCACTTTTCGTTGAAGTCGAGCGAGTAGAACCACTCGGAACAACCTCGCTCAGCCTGAACCTCAACCGCGACCCGGTCGATCCCCGCGACTCGTTCGACATCCCAGTCGAAGTTGTCGCCGGCCAGTTTGATCTTCAAATGGGTCAAGCCATCCGCCTTGATCCACTCGCCCAGCGTGACCGGCAAGCCGTCTTTCGGATCGTCTGTTACGTCGGCCGTGGTCAGCGGGTCGAGAGCTCCGACCAGGTGGTACAGCGGCATTCGTTCTTTCGGCTGCCGCAGGGTGTACTGATCGAGGTACTCGCCAGCGAACTGTTCATCGAGGTACTCGGACAGGTCGTCGTTCATGAATTCGGCCGAGAGCGTGTCGTACGAATTCAGATCGTGCAGCCGGCCGTAGGCATCATGAACGGCCGCGTCGATCGGACTGGCTGAGACCAGTTGAGCGAGTTCCGGAAACTCCTCATCGATACCCAGCTGAACCGCGATCGTCTTCGCCAGGTGGTGATACTCAGCCGAAAGACCGTACATCAGCTCCAGCGGATGAGCGAAGTGCGGAATCTGCGGCGCCAGCGCGGTCACCTTTTCGGCGAAGAGCTTCATCGCTTTTTCGGTGGTCTCGACCGGCAGCTGAGTCGGCCAGGCCCAGACATTGCCCAGCGGCATGCTGCCGTTGCCGTCGATCTGGTGTCCCTGGTTGTCCTCAACCACGACATCCACGTTGATCAGGATGCAGTTCTCAACAACCCGTCCGCCAAATTTCAGAGGAGCACGGAACGGGACCGGCTCAAAGGAGCAAACGGCATCGACGATTCGAACGTCATTCGATTGGGACATGACTTAAGTGACCAGACTTTCCTGAAAGGTGGACAGAACGAACGGGACAGCTTCGGCATCGTACTTTTGTTTCCGGATTGCCTCAACGAAACAACGGAATGTGATTTGGGGAGCGGGACCAGAGAGGTTCGGGGTGGTCACGCCTCCGTCCTTTCCACAGCGGCGACGAGGGCCGTTTCGAATTCCGGGTGCTCATCGATGCCGGCCAGTTTTTCGTCCGCAAATATCCGAACACGTTTGACGTAGTCGTCAAACTGGGATCGGGCGAGCGACTCGATAACGGGCGAGACATCCGCAAGTGGGCGGTAAAGGTCTTCCTTGGCAAAATAGATCGGTACCTTGAATTCGACCTCGCGGTGAGGTGGCGGAGCATCGATCAGCAGGTCGAGCGGAGACGCGTCGGCCGCAATGCCCCGACGTTGAAGTTCCTCAACCAGATTCCGGCTGCACCGGACGAGAAATTCGTACGGCTTTCGAGCCAGACGAGCGTACAGCTCGTTCGACTGGTAATGACTGTACTCGGCGATGCGTTTGAAAAGGCGGCGTCGCGGCCCGAAGACTCCTTCGATCAGCCGCTCGCAATTTGTGCCCTGCGCCTCATCCCGAAGCGAGCGGATCGTTTCCGACTCGGTCATTCGAAAGAAGCTCGACAGGTCCAGCGTGCTGTGCAGTTCGTAAAACGCCCGACCAAACATGCAGGTCGCTGAGCGGACCGCGTGGTGCCAGTAGACCTCACTGAACATCACGTATCGGGCAAAAACCATCAGCTCGGCGGCCGTCTTGCCTTTCTGCGTGATTGCCAGGCCGTCGCCCGCCTCGTTCAGAATGAGGGCATTGATGAGCCGGCTTTTGTCGAAGTGCCGGCCGTACGGAACGCCGCAGTGCAGACTGTCCCGTTCGAGGTAGTCCATTTTGTCGATGTCGATCGGCCCGCTCAGGATCGACCGGACGAGACGCAGCTCCGGCGAGTCGGTCTTTGCAACCAGCACGTCGAGGACTTCTTCGGGCTGAATGTTCCATTCGTCGCGCAGTACCTGTGCAAGTTCCCGTTCGGGGCGCAGAAATTCCGCCGCGTGTACCTCGTGAGGCGGCAGCTCCGGCAGCGAGAGATCCTCAATCGGGTGACAGAACGGCCAGTGCCCGAGGTCGTGCAGCAGCGCGGAGACCAGCAGCACTTCGGCCGTGTGGTGATCAACAATCGCGCAGAAACGCGGATCGCGACCCAGCTGCCAGAGATAGCGGATCGCGTTGTTGAACACGCCGAGGGCATGTTCGAACCGGGTGTGGTTGGCTCCCGGATAAACCTGCGCGGCGAGCCCCAGCTGCGAAACGTGGCGGAGCCGCTGAAATTCTTCCGTGTCGACGAGTGCCCGCACGCGCGGCGTGAACGGGACGTCCTGCTCCATCGGGATGCGGATAATTCCGCGGTTCGCAGAGAGGGCGGCGAATTCAGGGATGTCACTGAAGGGGTGATGCATGGGAGAAGTCAGGCTGGTTGATGAGGCCAACTTGTACGGTGTTCCGTTCGAAAATCGAATGTCGAACAGGAAATTTCCAGGGCAGAAATTCCGTTCGGCTCACTTGATTACGTCCCCTCTCCCCTGGGGGGGAGAGGGTGCCCGAAGGGCGGGTGAGGGGGGATTCAAACTGGCATCGGCATGCTGATGGTGGCTTCCGACGCCCCCTCATCCGGCCTTCGGCCACCTTCTCCCCCGAGGGGAGCAGGGACGAATTCTGGTGGGGCTCGCTTCGCTCGGCCTACCCTGCTTTTCCACCCTGCTTGCTCGGCCCACCCGGCTTGCCCGGAATTCGGCCTGACGCTGCGAGGCAGAATTCGCGGCGGTTGTGGGCGAGCTGCCTCGCCCGGACGTACGCATAGCCCCAGGATCGTACTCGCTTTGTGAAGTCGGGAATGTGCTCGGCGGCATTCCAGTCGGTCAGTTTGAGCGTCAGCAGGAGCCCGTCGACCTTCGAACTTTTGTGCTCGATGATCGCCTCGACGGAGTCCAGTGTGTAATTCGGCACGGCGCTGGCATCCGACATCAGCCACCGGAAGTCGGAAAACATTCGCCGCTTCAGGTTTTTCGCTCGCGCTCGAAGATGGGTGAAATACGGGTTGGCAAGGAGGGACTCGTGCATGTCCGCCGGGTCGACTCCCGTAACGGTCATGCCTCTCTCAAGAAGTGCCTGACACGAACCGCCCGGCGCGCTGCCGATCTCGACACAGGCATCTCCTTTCTCAAGCGGCAGTTCCGACCACTGCAGTGCCTCTGCCATCTTGAGATACGTCCGCGAGACGATCTCATCAGGCACGTCGATGAACGGAACTCCGCCCGGCCAGGTCGACTGGATTGAGCCGGCCCGGTGCCAGCCAAACCACCATTCGCCCGGCTCGACCAGTACAACGTCGAGGACTCGGTCTTCCGGCGCGGCAATCTCGTTCAGCTGCAGACCGGGTTCCCGTTGCGATTCCGGTGCAGTTTCGAGAAGCAGCTCGGCGACTTCCTCCGCCAAAGGACTGACTCCCGGCTCAAAGTCGTTGTCTCCCGGCAGGTACCGGTCCCGTTCCCAGACGTGAATGTTTCGAAATTCGGCGAGCGTTTCAGACGGGTACCGTTCGGTGAGCACGCTCCAGACGCTTCGAGCCAGCTCGTGGCCATCCGTGCCGGAGACCTTGTCGATCGAGAATCCCCAGGTCCGCGCGAAAACCGATTTGAGATCGAACTGGCGGTCGCGCCGAATGTCATCGGGAATCTTGAACGTGACGAATCCGGGTCTTGAAAACGCGAACCGGAACCCGCGGTAGCGCCGCGCGATCTCGGCCTTCAAAGGCACTTCCGCGCCGGCCTGACAGGTCACAAAGAGGAACGACATAAGAAGCAATCGGTGAGGGCAGCCCGACTCGGGCGGTTGGCATCGTCCCTCAACTTCGGGACGGACAGAAACGCGCCGGCGGCAGGCTCAGAAGTGACAAGACATTGAAACAGCGGGCGGGATTGTTTCCGTTGAGGATCCTCGCCGCAAGCAGCTCTCTCGAAATTCGGATCTGTCACAAAAATCAGGCTGAGTGTTGCCGATTTGCCACATCCAGGGGGACTTTTGAATGTGGTGCGCGGGCATCACGTTGCCGCGACGCAACAATGAGTTTCCCAAATGTAAACCAGAGGAAATCGTTCAACTCGTTTTAGAACCGCCGTTTACGAGCCCTCTGAACAAAGTGTGAGGAAGCCTGAACGGTACGGCATTGGATTTGTAACTGTGAAGGCAACCAACAACTTTTCTGCCTGCGAGCGACTCCCCATGACTAAACCACTTATCGTCGTCATGAGCGACCAGCCTCGATGGACCTCCGAACTGCCGTCGACCGGGTCGTCCGGTTATCGGTTCTGCACGTGCTCAACTCTGGAAGAGCTGCAGAAAGTCAGCAGCGAACAAACTCCGGACGGTGTGATCGCCGATCTCTCGCGAGTCTCTGGCGGAGGTCACCTTCAAGAGCAGCAGCTCGAAGTATTTCGACAGAACCACGCCAATCTGCCGATCGCGATGCTCACCGACGAAGCCTGCCCGGAACCTCTGGAACGGCGAGCCCTCTACAGCGGCATGCTTCACCTGAAAGGGGAAGTCACGATCGACAGCGTCATCGACTGGATCCACAAAGTCATCCCGGCGGAAGACGATGCGGCGGAATCCGAGATGACGTCCGAAGGCGTCCCGCTTCTGACCGAGCCGTTTCCTGGTCGTTCAGAGACACGTTCAGACCGCACCGTGCTTTCCGGAATCACGTGCCGGTTTGAGACCTTTACCCCGCAGCTCAAGCGGATGCTGGGAGAACTTGAGATCGCTGCGGACAAGGATGTCACGATGCTGCTGATCGGCGAGACGGGCTCGGGCAAAACGTTTCTGTCGAACCTGATTCACGAAGTCTCACGCCGTCGAGATGAGCCTTTCATCACCGTGGCCTGTGGAGCTCTGCCGGGCGACCTGATCGAGAGCGAACTCTTCGGGCACATGAAAGGCTCCTTCACAAGTGCTCATGCCGACAAGGATGGCAAGTTCATCGCCGCCGGCCGCGGCACGATCCTGCTCGACGAAATCGACGTGCTCAGTCCCGAGCAGCAGGTCAAACTGCTGCGAGTCATCGAGACCGGCAAGTTCGAACCGGTCGGCTCAAACATCACCCTGACGTCGAAGGCACGGCTGGTCGTGGCGAGCAACCTTGCTCTGGAGCCGCTTGTCGAGCAGGGCAAGTTCCGGCCGGACCTTTATTACCGGCTGAGCATGCTCAAATTTGAAATCGCGCCGCTGCGAAGTCGCCGGGCGGACATTAAGCCCATGTCACTCAAATTCATCCAGGACAAAGCAGAAAAGCACGAGGTCGTCGTCCATCGAATCGAGCAGGAGTTCTTCGACTCACTCCTGACCTACCCATGGCCGGGCAATGTCCGAGAGCTGGAATACGCAATCCAGCGGGCAGTCATTTATTGTGCCGACGGAGTCCTGAAGGCGGAGCACCTGCCAAGCCACATCATTGCGGGGGTGGCTGGCCCGACCAACGATCCCACCGTCAAGCTTGAGTCGAGACGGCCCGAAGCAGATTCAATGGAACTGACCGATCAACTGGCCACGACGGAAAAAGACCTCATTGAGCAGGCACTGGGCCAGAGGGGGCGCGAAGTTTCACAGCTGAATTTGCAGTACTTCGGCGAGGAATTGATCGTTCCATCCGGCGCTTTGCCTCTTTCCTTTGAGGCT
>JAQBVJ010000228.1 GCA_027623235.1 Planctomycetota bacterium | reverse complement strand
ATCTTCCGCAAACTACCCTGAGTGCGCGCCCCGTCTGATTCCAGGCACGTACGAATACAGAGGCAGCGGTCGATCGCCGACCAATCGTTCGGCCGAAGGAAATGGCTCGCCAGTCATGAAACCTGCTCTCTACTTGAAATTGCGGCATCGCCCGATCACTGACAGCCGCAGCCAATGTCGTCTATCCTTCCGCTTCATTGCCGCCGCACATTCGAAGGACTGATACAGATGGCAGATTCCCCGTGGATTGTCGACGTTACGACGGAGCAGTTTGAAACGCTCGTCATCGCCCGGTCGATGGAGACGCCCATCATCGTCGACTTCTGGGCTCCGTGGTGCCAGCCCTGTCTGCAACTGGCCCCGCAGCTTGAAAAACTCGTCCACGAAGCCGGTGGAGCAGTCATCCTGGCAAAGGTGAATATCGAGCAGGAACAGCAACTGGCCGGGATGCTCGGAGTTCAGTCGATCCCGCTTGTCGTGGCGTTTCATGAAGGCCAGATGATCGACCAGTTTGCTGGAGTCGTCCCGGAAGAACAGCTGCGGGAGTTCGTCGGCCGACTGGTCCCGTCGAAAGCGGAGCAGCTTGTCAAGGAAGCTCTGGAACTGGAAGAGTCCGATCAAGTCACCGCCGAGGTGAAACTTCGCGAGTCCCTCGAACTGGATTCGCGTGACGCCACAAAGATCATCCTCGCGCGAGTCATCCTCGCCCAGGGTCGCGACGCGGAAGCGGCAGAGATTATCACTCAACTGGAAGTGCGAGGGTTCCTTGAACCTGATGCCGAGCGAATCAAAGCGGAACTCGATATTCGCGCTCACGCCGAGGAATCCGGTGGAATTGTGGCAGCTCGCGCTGCGGCCGAAGCAAACCCCGACGACCTCCCGGCACAGGTCGGCCTCGGTGACGCTCTGGCCGTCGACGGCAAACACCGCGAGGCCTGCGAAATCCTCCTGGCCGTCGTCATGAAAGATCGAGCCGGAGACGCCGGCACGTCCGCCAAGGATCAGATGGTCAAGCTGTTCGAGGTGCTCGGATCCGGCAACGCGATCGTCACCGAATTCCGCCGCAAACTGGCAACGGCTCTGTATTAAGATTAAGGCGAGAAAGATTAAGGCGAGAAAGCAAAACAACCGGAGAGTGGCACGACACTCCGTGTCGTGAATGCGAGGACCTCGGCGCGGAGTGTCGAGCCACCCTCTGATCGAATGATCGGAAGCAACAGGTCATGAAAACAGTTCAGGCAAACGGCGTCTCAATCAACGTTCATGACGAGGGCACCGGGACACCGATTCTCTTCGTCCACGGATTTCCGCTCGACCACTCGATGTGGCGAGGACAGCTCAATTCCCTCGTCTCAGAATTCCGCGTCATCGCGCCGGACCTGCGAGGTTTCGGCGCGACCACCGTCACCGACGGGGTTGTCACGATGGAGACGCACGCCGACGACCTCGCCGCGCTGCTGGATGAGCTCGGCATCGAACACTCGCGGAAAATCATCCTGTGTGGTCTTTCGATGGGAGGCTACATCGCCTGGCAGTTTCACCGGAAATACAAAGACCGTCTGCTGGGCCTGATCCTGTGCGACACGCGAGCCATCGCGGATTCTCCCGAGGTTGTCGCGAATCGCAAAAAGCTCGCGGCCACGGTCCTCGAACACGGTACCGAACCGGTCGCAGCCGCGATGATGCCCAACCTGTTTTCCGCGGCCAGCAACGAGAACCGGCAGCACACTGTCGAGCTGACTCGACAGTGCCTTCTCGCGACCTCACCTCAAGGCATCGCCGCCGCGTCACTCGGCATGGCCGAGCGACCGGACGTCACGGCCGACCTGCCATCGATCGAAACACCCACCCTCCTCATCGTGGGCGTGGAAGACCGAATCTCAACCGTCGACGAAATGCGAGGCATCGCCGATGCCATGCCGAACTCGGAATTCTTTGTGGTTCCTGAAGCCGGCCACATGTCGCCGCTCGAAAACCCGGAGGCGGTCAACGCGGCGATCCGCAAATTCGCCGCGCGCCTCTGATAAATGCCGGTCCACTGCACATGCAGTTCAGCGAACGCAATTTTCGCCGGGCGTGCTCTCAGACCAGCTCGCGCAGCGGCGAGGCACCTTCTTCGAGCAGGTACTGCGGGCGGCCGTTCAGGTCGTCGATGGTCGCCAGTTTCGTGTCGATGCCGAGGTTGTGATACAGCGTCGCGTAGACCTCAGAGAATGTCACCGGGCGGGAGACGGCTTCTCCGCCCAGGCGGTCGGTTGAGCCGATGACCTGGCCCGTCTGCATGCCGCCGCCGGCCATCAACGCGCAGTTGACTCGCGGCCAGTGATCGCGGCCGACCTGCTTGCTGATGATGGGGGTTCGTCCGAACTCGCCCCACACGATGACCGTGCAATCTTTGTCGAGGCCTCGGACATGCAGGTCCTCGACCAGGGCGCTCACACAGTTGTCGAAGATCGGGAAGTCTTCCGCTTCGCGAAGGAAGATTGAGTTGTTGGCCCGGCCCTCAGCATTGAGCCCGCCGTGCCAGTCCCACTTGCTGTAGTTCAGTGTGACGACTCGCGCGCCGGCTTCGATCAGTCGTCGCGCGGTGAGCAGGCTCTGCGGAACACGGGGAGCACCGTTGCCGTCCATGAATTTCGTCGGGTCGCCGGTGCCGTACCGCGCGACCGTTCGCGGGTCTTCTTTCGACAGGTCCAGCGCGTCGGCAAGTTTTGAGGACGTCAGCAGCCCCATCGCCTGCTGAGTAAACGTGTCCATGCCTCGCATCATGCTCGACGTGTCGACGTCACGGCGGAACTGATCAACGCTCTTCAGCAAGGCAGCCCGATCGTCCAGCCGCTCAATCGTGACTCCGTTGAGGACCATGTCGTCCTTCGTCGGCCCCATCGGCCGAAACGGGGAATACGATGCACCAAGGAATCCCGAACCTGGCTCGTTGTACGGGCCGTGGGTGCACTGGTAGCAAAGGCTGACGAATGGCGGGGAGGCTTCCCCGGAAGCTCCCTGGACTTTTGCGACGGCCGAGCCGAACTGAGGCCAGCCGCCACTGGGTTTCGGCTTCCTGGGATCGTGCCCGTTGAAAACCTGGATGGCATCGTGACCGGCCTGCGAACCGACGATCGATCGGATCGTCACCAGCTTGTCCGCCACCTGAGCGAGCTTCGGAAACGCCTCACAAATTTCCATTCCGGGAGCGTTGGTCGCGATGGGCTGCCAGGGACCGGCGACTTCCTTCGGCGCGTTCGGTTTCAAGTCGAACATGTCCTGGTGAGGTGGACCTCCAACCAGGTAAATCATGATCACGGACTTCTGCGAATTCCCGTTGCCGGCCGCTGCCTCGGCACGAAGCAGACCCGGCAACGTCAGCCCGGCTCCACCGAGGGCACCGATCTGCAGAAAGTTGCGGCGGGACATGCCATCGCAGAAGGATTTGCCGGTTTCGCGTCGACCAGTGACTGTCAGCATGTTTCAAATCCTTGAAGATCGAAGGCCCGAGGAATCACGCATCGAGCTGTGTTTTCGGAGCGGCCATCATATCAACGCACTTTAATCGGTCACAGGGGGAGTCGGTCGCGACTTTTGTTTCGCCGCGCGGGATACAACAAATTCGAGGGCGGCTTTCGAGTCCTCGTAGTTCGTACTGTGCCCGCCGTCCGGTCTGTGAATACTGAGGACGTGCTCATTCTTTCTGCGAACTGCGGCGAGCAATCGGAGCACGCTGTGAGGCGGAACGGTCGTGTCCTGGCCACCGGTTGTCGCCGCGAGCGGCATTTGAAATCGCTCCGGGAAGAATTCCGCGCTGCGGCGACGGTACTCGTCCGGAACTTCCTTTCGTGTTCCGCCAAACGATGTGGCAATCGCGTCGGAAAACTTCTCGTATTCGACGAGGTTTGCCGTTCCGTTGAGCGACACGACTCCGTCGATCAACTCGGGATGCAGTGCTGCAAAAGTGAGAGCCCCTGTGCCGCCCATCGAACCACCGCACACGATGACTCGTTCGACCTTCATTCGCTTCTTCAGCAACTGAATGATCTGCACCAGATCAGCTTCCGCCTGCGGTCCCATCCAGGAAGTCCTGGCCCGGTAGTCAGGCGAGACGAAGACCATGCGATGCTCCGCCGCCACATCTCGGGCCGCCTGGCACTCACCCCTTTTCTGCCGCACAAACTGCCATCGATCAGAACCGTGTCCGTGCAGTGCGATCATCAACGGCTGAGGCTGCTTTGCGTCAAACGACTTCGGATAAATGAGGACGTACTTCTGCTCGGTCCCATCACAGGAGGCCTTGAACGACACGTCTTCGATTTGCGCTGGCGTCGGCTCACTCGCTGGACATGCTGCAGTGAGGATCAAGGCGACCAAAAGTCCGAGCCGGATTCTGAAGTCTGAGTTCAGCATTCTCTCACCCAAGGGAGCGGTTGATGTAATGGCGAGTGCAACCTGGCAGGAATGAATAGCGATTGAGGCTGGTCGCGAATCTCCCCTTCCACTGTGAGCAACTCGGCGACGATCTCATCCACGTCATGATTACGATTGAACTGCTCGACCAGCCACGGAGAAAACGCGCCACGTCCGACCTTCGTGCTGCCGGCATCGCGAGCTATTTGTCCCCTCTCACGACTTCTTCGCGCGTCTGGGCCGTCACCGTCGATGTCAGACTGGCCGCAAGAAGACAGCAGATCAGCGTTCTGATGAAGTAAGACCTTCCCTTTTGCGAACGGCGTGCTGCCCGCCGTTTCCCTTGTGTGATTTGCGCGGAACAGAAGCCCGCGAAACTTCTGATGTGAGATTAACGTTGGCCGAGTCGAGTCAGCTATCGTGAGCCGCGTTCTCGTCACTCAACGAGTGGCGAACACGCTGTGGCTGAGCAGCGAGCCGGAACTGGCCGTTGCCGCTTGGTGCCTGGCTTTTTCTCCGCAGCGCACGCCCTCGCCGAGACTGTCGCCAGAATGACGGTCGTCAACACCACGAAGCGCGATTCACGTGAATTCAGCATGCGCGACTTAGGACCGGCGGTGAAATTAAATCGGCATCTGTGGTGAGAGGGTGTAGTTGTAGCGTGGGAGGAGATCGTCGAATTCG
>JAQBVJ010000227.1 GCA_027623235.1 Planctomycetota bacterium | reverse complement strand
GCGAAGCGGCGGCAGCAGGTCCGCAAATCTGACTGCTGCCGCCGCTTCGCGGCTCTGGGAGGTGCAACGGTCCGTTTACCCACGGCTGACGCTGTGGGCTACGTGCTGTCGTCGCTTCGCGACTCAAAACGCGCAACTTCAAAGCTTACGCGTCGGGTTACTTTCGGGGAAATGCATCGGACGGGTTTCAAAATGTGCGGCCGGCTCACTTGAGAATCTGCACCGACAGCGGCATTTCGAATGTCACCGGCTGACCTCGCTCGTCCATCATTCCTGCCTCAACGATCAGAGGCATGTTGAACGGGCCGGGGTCTGCGTCGAATTCGATCACCAGTTCGGCCTGGCTGCCGTCCGCATCGACCCGAATCGGCTCGGCCTTCCAGCCGCGAATGTGCTTTGCCGAGCGCACATGAACCGTCGCCGCACCGGTCAGACCGGGACCGCGCTTGACCTCGATCGGCACAGTGACCGTCGTGCCGGGACGGATGCCGAGGGATTTTTGAGTTGTGTCCAGACTCAGCCGGACCGGGTCGACCAGCAGGATGACCTGATCGTCCTGAGCCTGAGACGAGTAGCTGACTCGATGCCGCGACCCGTCGGCTTCCTCGACGACGCCGGACGCGATCAGCGTAGTCCGGCTGGTTCGGCCGATCTTCATCCACGAGGGCAGCGTCACCGTGTAGTCGAACTCGCTTTCACCGGGCGGCACGATGACTTTTTCACCGGTGACTCCCTGAAGGTGCCGCACCTGGCGGTCTGCCATTTCAATTTCGATCGGACCTTCAAACCCGTTTCGATCGAGGAAGAAGTGGCGGGAGTACGTCGTCCCGCGCGAGGCATACTTCGTTTCGAACGGCGAGCGGAATTTAAACGGAGTCGGAATCGTGACCGCCATCGCCAGACGATTGATGGACGGCTCACCGAACGGAGTCTCAACACTGGCGGTGCGAGAGAACTCGGGGTCGGCTCCGACGGATGTGCCGACGATCGTGAGTTCGCTCAGCTGAATCTTCGCCGTATCTGTTGCTTTGAACGTGAGCTGCGTGTTCGGTTTGTTTTTGTCGACTTTCGTGCCTTCAACAGTGACGCCCTCGGGCAACCCTTCGACGGTCAGGTCGATTTCTCCCGTGAAGCCAGCTCGCTCGATGTTCAATTTCAGTTTTGCTTCGCCACCTCGATCGATGTTCAATGTGTCCTGTGGGAGGACGAGCGAGAAGTCGGATGCAGGAGCCTCGGTCACGTTTACTCGATAAGCAAACCGTTCGCCGCCGCGCGAGGCCAGCTGGTCCCGCACTTCGAGGAACCACGGGCCTCCCTTCGCGACTTTCCACGTCAGCCGGGAGTCTGTCACGCCGCCTTTGAGGTCGTCGTTCATCACGATTTGTTTTCCGGATTCGTCAACGATTCGGATGATCGAATCCAGGTCCGTTCCGATTCGCGACGCAAACACTTCGAATTGAACCGTCGTGTCGGCATCGGCCTCGACTCGCCAAAGATCGACGTCGCCAGCCCGATCGATCCGCCCGTTCAGAACGGAAGGCACCATCGCTGGCTGGGACGGTGTGGCTCCGTCTTCCGCGGGGTCCGGTTCGACTTCTGTAACCTCAGTCAGATCGCTCACCACCAGCCGGACCGGGCGAGTTGTCGTGCCGTCCGGCGAAGTCCAGTTCCAGTAAACGAAACTGCTGTCTGCTCCTGGCAGTGCAATTTCGACAGGCGTCTTTGGAATCTGAAGACCGACCAGAGTGGCAGCGATCGTTGTGCCTCGCTGACCACCGAGCGGAAAGACCGAATCGAGCGACGCACCTTTGCGGATCGACAGGCGATAGACGAAGTCCTGCAGCCCGCTGAAGTTGATATCGTGAATCCGGCATTCGTAGACGCCGTCGACTGGAGTGGTGAATCGAACAAACGAATCGGCGTCGAACGCGTCGACGTTTTGCGTCAGCACGCGGCCGTCGGGCGAACGAATTTCCAGGCGGGAATCCAGCGGCGAGCCCAGCCGCGCGGCCATCACTTCACACGAGACGGTCTCGCCAGCCTTCGCTTCGAACGTCCAGACGTCGATATCTTCCCGCGGGAAGATTCGCCCGTTGATGGTGACCGGGAGAGTGACTCGGGTCGGAATCGGATCGCCGTCGACTTCCTCTTCGATAATTTCCGGCAGCGTACCGACGACAAACTTCATGCGCGGCGTCACACCCTGGGACGTTGAGACTCGCCAGTGCCGCAATCCGATCGGCGCGTCGGGCGCGATCTGGACCGAGCCGGAATAGTCCCTGGGGTAATCCTCTTTGCTCTGCGAAGCCGGCTGCTCGATGACCGGTCCTTCGAACCAGGTCGTTTCGGTCCGCTCAATCTGCTCAGTGGCGGCGACGCCCTTGCCGAACATTTTGAATGGCGCGCTGTCGTAGAGGTTGTGCCCGCCAACACGGAATTCGACCTTCGTCCCGCGCTGACCGCCAGCCGGAAAGATGTAGCTGACGTGAGGCGGGTCCGCTTTCGCTGGAGCAGCAGCCACGCAAAACAGAAGGCAGATCAAAATGCGCAATGAATTCGGCATGATGGATTCCTCAGGAGTCTGGAAGAGGAGCATCTTACCGGGTTCTGCACCGGACGTGTCGAGCGTGGTGCTACCGCGTGTCTGTGTCCGGTACGGCTTCGACCGGCTCCCGCTTGCCGGACTCGCGCAGCGATCCAGTCTTCAGAAACCGACCTGTCGATTTCACAACCTCCGGATTCACTGGCAGGAAGGAGTGCAGGACCGGGAACAGTTCGGAATCGGCGGCGCCTTCCAGGAAAGCGCTCCTCACGCCGACGGTTCCGTCGTCGTCTCCGAGGATGAGCGGGTTGTAGCCGTCGGCCGTGCCGCGAGCTCCGGCGATGACGGCGAACTCGAACTTCGGCACCGGCAGCTTTGAGGCATCGCTGCCGTCTCCCGAGACCAGTTGCTGTCCTGCCGGGCCGAGGATCAGTTTGTAGATCTTCCAGTCACGCAGCTTGTCGGCCATCTCCGCGCCTTTATTCGGCGTGCCGATCATGACCATGCGGCGGACTCGTTGATCTTCGTGCTCCTTCAGCCAGTTGCGGACCACCAGGCCGCCCATGCTGTGCGTCACGAAGCTGATTTCTTTCACACCGTCGAGCGACTTGATGACCTCGTCAAGAAATTCCGAGCACTTGTCGAGATTGGCCTGCGTGCTGGGATAATCAAACGGCACGGGCAGGAAGCCAGCCTCGGCGAGGCCTAGCTGCATGCGGCTCATCGATTTTGAGGAGCGCACAATTCCGTGCAGCATGATGACCGCGTGGCCGGACATCTTCGGGAGTTTCAATTCCTCACGCACCTGTTTGAGCTTCTCCTCACACGTCTCCAGCGTGCCCCAGGCGTGGTTGAAGTCTTTCGCGTCGAGCAGTCGAAAATGTCCGGTGAGGACGTTCTGCTGAATCTTCCACCCGTGAAAGAAACGGACATCTCCCCAGAATTGCCGACCGCCAAGTGTCTTCATTCGAATCGTGACCTGTGTTTTCTTTTCCGGATCGCCGTCCGGTTCGTCCTGCGAGGAAGCCGAATTGGCAGCGAACAGGAGCGTCAACCCGACGAGAAGATAACACGCAAAATGAAAAGTCTTCCAAAGACGGCCCATCCGGGATCGGGGATGGAAGCTGGTTGAGTCACTCATCAGACGGGCTTTTTGTTAAGAATCTTACGGGGCTTCCCACGGCTCAGAACGAAGTCTAAGCTTCTCGGGCCAACTCAGTGTACTGCAATCTGTTCCGCGGAATCGCTACCTCGCTGCAGTCGGCGAAGTTTCGCCACCTTCCATTTCGTGGCCCGTAGAGGGCGTCCGGAATCGACGCCAGAAGACCTCAGGCCCAGTCATGTTCTGCCCGTTCTGCCGTCACGATGAGACGAAAGTCATCGACTCGCGAGCCAGCGAGGAAGGCTCAATTCGTCGTCGACGCGAGTGCCTCGACTGCGGCCGCCGGTTCACGACGTACGAAAAGGTCGAACAGGCTCCGATCAAAGTCATCAAAAAGGACGGCACGCGAGTTCCGTTTGACCCGGCACGTATCCGGTCCGGGCTCGAAAAGGCCTGTTACAAACGCCCGGTCAGCAACGAGCAGATTGACCACATCATCTATTCGGTCGAGGCGGAAATTTACGACCAGTTTGAACGCGAGGTTCCGTCGCGGCACATCGGCGAAAAAGTCTTCGACATGCTCCGCGAGATCGACCAGGTCTCCTTCGTGAGATTCGCGTCGGTCTACCGCGAGTTCAAAGACGTCAACGACTTTGTCGAAGAACTCGGCCCGATGCTCAAGGGCAGCCCGAAGTAGTGATTCGGAAGACGGATTTCGGTTCGCCTCGATCAACCCGAATTCGTTCCTGCGCAAAGGGAGATTGCAGGTTCCAGAGCAAAAGCCCCCGGAGTCGGCCCCTGTAGAACCGTCTCGACACGCACTATGATCCGGCATCGAAATTCACCTTTGAGGCTTTCATCGATGCTCACCCGCTTTGTGAAAAACTACATCGAGCGACACCAGAACCGCGCGAACCAGTTGTTCCACCTGGTCGGCGTCCCGGTGACCTTCATCGTTCCGTGGATCGTTCTTTCGAAAACGGACAATGACTGGCGCTGGTTCTGGGCCTGTTTCGTGGTCGGCTACATCCTGCAGTTCATCGGCCACGCCATCGAGGGAAACGACGCTGGCGAGGTCTGCCTGATCAAAAAGCTGCTCGGCAAGCCGTATCAGGAATTCCGCCCCGGCTACGAACCAGCCAGGGCCGAGACCGGCAGTCAGGACCCAGGAGCTACCGGCGAGTAGCTTGAGCAGTCGCGTCTGCATCAATACCTGGTGTGAGCTGCGAAAGGGGCCCCGATAAGATTTTCGGACTGAAGGGACACTGGAATGCCGCCATATCTCATCCGAATTCTGATTGGCATCTCGTTTGCGATCATCAGTGGCGGCCTGGCGATGAACGGCAGAGCAAGTGTCATTCTCGTCACGCTCGGAATCGGGTGTCTTTGGTCCACGCTGGCAATCCACGCTTTCCAGGTTCGATCGAACAAACCACAGAATTAGTCCCAGAACAAGCGACCTGATGAGTCGATTGTTCGCGTGGATGACAGCGCAGCGGTGGTCGGCCGGCGCGAGTGGCTCGGGGACGGTTGCCAACATTGTCTTTCTGCATCGACGGGTGACTTTCCGGGTGGGGAGTGGCGGCGGGATGGGTC
>JAQBVJ010000087.1 GCA_027623235.1 Planctomycetota bacterium | reverse complement strand
TTGGTGCCGCCTTCTTCTTGGCTGCTGTCTTCTTCGTTGCCTTCTTCTTGGCCACCGTTGCTCCTCCTTACGAGAGCCTGTTGTGTGATCGCCTGCCGCTGATCAACCGGGCTTACGATTCTACGACAAACTTCTCACACGAACTGAACTCGGTTCCAACAGTCAACCGTGACTGTTGGCGTGCAAGTTTCATGAAAGTGTTCCTGACAAAAAACTTACACTCGATTCGCGGGTCATAGTTATCGATTCGTTTTATTTCTGCAAGGCATTTCTTTCGAGTTTGTTCAAAGCGATTTGCGCGCTCAGCGGGATCGTTTATCAGCAGGCACGAATTCCGCAACGACTGCAACGCGCTTCGAGTCGCTCGGCACGTCATCAAGATCGTTCACGTCTCTTCCGCGTGCGTCCATCGGCAACGTGAATGAGACTTCAAGCCGACGACTTTGAGTCCAGTGCTTCCAGCGCAGTCGAAGTAACGCCAGCCGCCTTTGCATCCTTCTTCAGATGCGACACGATGAAATGTTTGTGATTGGCGACGGCCTTTTCGCTGATGCTCAGTCGCAGCGCGACGTCACGATTCGCCCAGCCGAGAACGAAGAGCAGCTCCGCACACTCAAGCCGTTCTGTCTCATCGTTCTGCAGCCAGCCGTGAATGAGCTTCTGCAGACACCGCGCGATGACAGTCTGTTCGGACGTTCGATCTTCGCGGCTTCGCATCAGACTGGAGGCTCGACGCGCCGAACCCGGAAGTTCTCGGGGACCTCCATCTGAGTCGCCGATCAGAAGTGGCACAGTGGGACGTCGACCTTGACGACGCAGTTCATCGGTCAGTTTGTGAGAGGCGATCGAGAAGAGAAAATATTCGACCGGCGTCGTGCCGTCGTAATTCGGCAGGCTCGTCAGAAAGCCGATCAGCGTGTCCTGAACGATGTCTTCGCTGAGGCTGCGGTTTGCCAGGCGGGCATTGACGTACGCGAGGACTCGCCGCTCGTACCGATCGATAAACTGCTGCCAGGCGCGTTCGTCGCCTGCTCGAATCTGGTCCAGCAGAATCTGGTCGGCATCGTTCACAGGACGTTTTCAGCCGTTGAACAGGCTGACGGGAGCGAGCCACCAGTCAGCGGGAATCACATTCAAGTGGAATCTTCGGTCTACACGACAAAAAGAGTACCCAGCCCGCCAAGCACGACAAGAATTGTCACAGCAGTCACCACAGTCTTTTGTCGTGGATTAGAAACTGCAAGGAGTCCTCGCAGAAGTGCTGAGATCAGGCCGAGCCCGATTCCCAGTCCTCCCAGCCCGAGAGCAATCTGCTGTGCCCGAACCGAAGCGACATCCGTCTTCCATAGGTCAAGAAGCTGCTCGCGAACAATGGCCGAATCTTCGACCTGCAGAAAGACTCGATACATCGGTTCTTTGCGACCGGCAAATTCGTGCATCTCGACTGAAATGTATTTCTGTCGAACCGCGGCCGACTGGAATGCGTCGACGGGGATCGACCACGAGTTCAGCTCCGGCCAGTCAACCACCACACGATTCTGAAGAGCTGCGATCGCTCGAACGGTTGCTTCCTGTTCCGCTTCTTCCGTGGTCGCACAGAGGTCGCTCTGTGCGACAAACAGAACGTCTTCCACTTTTCCTCTGGCGAGTACCGTCAACGGATTCCGCGTCCATGGTGGGAGGTCGATCGCGGAAGCCGCTGACGTCTCCTCAACTTCGGTTGTGCCGGAAGATTCGCTGACCGCTGAATCTGGACGAGAGTCGGCAGGACGTTCCCGAGGTTCTTTCCGCGCAGCTTCTTCAGTCCGCATGGTTGCCTGATGAGCAACAATCTGGCTATCGACCATCTCCAGTGGCATTCGAGCTTCCTGCGGTCGCTGAGTCCTGACTTCCACGCCGCGATACTTGAATATCGCGAGGCTGAAAAACACAGCAAGACCCGTAACCACGGCAGCTCCGGTCATCAGGCCGCTGCGCTCCGGTCTCCGCCAGCGGGCGTTGCGACCCGCAGCCGGGTTGACGCTGGTCACGCGGGCGGCAAACGCGCCTCCCACAAACAGCAGCGCCAGTACGACCGCTCCGATGACAAGAGTGAGAATCGACATGTCGTATTGCACAATGGAAAGAGTCATAGGACGCCCGCCTGCAACGGTGTTGATTGATCGTCGGAATCAGACGAAGAGTGACCGAGCGAATTGGCACGCTGTTCGGGATCGACCCAGATGGACGATGCTTGAGCTGTCGCCGACGCGGCCACAGCGATCAGCATCGCGAGGTCTTTTGGAAACTGAGGAATCGTTGTGATGATCAGAGCGGCGAGAGAAGTCCAGGCAAGCGACGTCACACGGACGCGCCTCGGTCGGAATGAGTCCACGTGGTACCACCAGCGACGAACCATCAGAAGGACGCCGAAGAAGAACACGTAGCCGACCAGTCGCGAGCAGTCATCGGGGCTCAAGTCACCCGGCATGAATGACGCGTTGACGAGTTGTGGAGACACTCTCGAGTAATCGTGAACGTCGAGCCCGAGCATCATCGATTTGTCGAGCGAGAACGCGGCCACTCCGACGAGGCAGCCCAGCAAACCTGTCATCAGACGCCGGGCGACGCCGTTACCGCCTCGCCCTTCCCAGAGTTTTCCAGGCAGCATTGCGGCCCAGGCAGTCATCGTTGTGACGGCTCCGAAGAAGACCGCCATCGAGGATTCGAAGTGGCCAGACAGAAAGAAACCGCCCCCCATCGCAGCTCCACACAGCGTGGCCACCGACATCGACCCCGTCAGTTCGGCCGATCGCTGCAGGAAACCAACATGCCGCAATGCCTCGGGGGCGTGATGCCGAACGTACGGTGTGTTTGTCCGAGTCGCCGTGCCACCGGGGCGACTGGCGTTGAGCCGGACGGCTGGCCCGCCATCGTCGAGAGCGAACGCTCGAATTGCCCAGCGGGAAACGACATACAGAATTGCCATCACCGCGGCGATGCCCACAAACGGAAGAGAGAGCAATCCCAATGGCACAGTAATTGGTGACGTGAGGACCAGGATAAGCACTGCAAAGAAAGCAAACACCAGCGCCGCAGCGATCCCGCTCGACGTCTGGTGCCAGGGGCGATCGTTGTCAAACCGCGACGGGACTCGCCGCCCCTGCGAATACGATCGCCTCTCGGAACGATCTTCCGAGTGGTCGGCGTCGCTCGATGGGCTTGCTGCTGAGGCGGCGAAATCCGGGCTTTCGTATTTCGGTGCTTCGTTCTTCCGGGCTGGCCTGGATTCGGTTCTCCCTGCGAGGGCCGCTTCGAATTCCTCGGCGAGTTTCTTGACCGTCGGGGTTCTTTTCAGCGGGTCCTTCTCGAGAGCTCGCTTGAGGACGGGGCGGAACTTCTCGGGAAGAATCTGTAGATTCGGTTTTTCCGTGAGCTGCTTCATCAGGATCTCGCCGGTGGTCTCGCCGTCGAAAGGGACCTTTCCGGTGAGCATCTCAAAGAGGATCACGGCGACGGCGTAGACATCGACTTCTCGACCGTAGCGGCCGTGAGCGATTTCCGGTGCCATGTAGTAAACGGTGCCGACGCTTTGCGTGTGAGCACTCCGGCGACTGACCGAGATGAACTTCGACAGGCCGACGTCGCCGACTTTGACGTGGCCGTTTTCGGTGTAGATGTTCGCCGGTTTGAGGTCGCGGTGGACGATGCCTCGTTCGTTGAGGAAGTCGACTCCGGCGGAGAGACCGGCCAGCAGTTTCGAAACCTGCTCGTGAGGAAGACCGTTGGGGTTCTCGGCAAGGATCTGATCGAGCGGTTTTCCGCCGACGTATTCCATGATGATCCAGTAGTCGCCGTGGCTTTCGCGGACGTCGAAGATCGTCATCACGTTCGGGTGGCTCAGATTCAAGCAGTGCGAAACGCCGCGAAGTTCGACCTCGGTGTTGTCGTTCAGAAGTTTCAGCGCGACTTCTTTGCCGGCGTCGCTCTGCGCGTAGTAGACCTCGCCAAAGCCACCTCGCTGGATGGCCCGCTTGATGGTGTAACCGTCGAGCGGCCGGGTTTCCGGTTGATGTCGGAACTTCATGGCGGCACCTGTCCGAGGCGTCAGTCTGAGGTCGAGTGTTGAGTTCATCTTATCTGTTTCCGATCCGGTTCAGGCTGCTGACTTGTACTTCAGTGGCCCGCTGGCTGTTTCGCAGCCCGTCCGAAACGGAGAATCACCGCTCCGGATTGATTTCTTCGAGTCGAAATCGGAAGTCCGTCCCGGAAATCACCTGCCCGCTGGAAAGAGGTGTCAGTCCTGTCGCCAGCGATCCGTCCACAAAAATATCTTTCCGCGATTTCACCGCCAGCCCGCGGCGACCCCGCACGAGCACGACGCTCGTCGGCCACTGCGGGCATCTCACATGATTCTCCGGTCCTGGCCCCAACAGACACGTTTGAGCCATTAAGACGACTCCGTCGACTGCTCCCGCCGGACGATGATCGCTGAGGAAACTCAGTCGGGCCGACGCGCTGAGAGGAGTTGTCACACAGAACCCCAGCCTCACCGAGCTACCCGCTGTGATCTCGCAGTCATCCGAAAGAACCGTCTGCCCGTCGACCGGCCGGCCTTCGACATCCGTCGCCGCGTGAGCTGTCAGCACCCAGCTCTCGTTGACCCGCTCCAGCTGAGCGTGCTTGCGAGAGAGGCTCGACATGATTGTGACGTCTGCCTCGTCTGAGGTGTCCTTCACCAGCGACGACTTCGCCAGCAGAGGACTCACCGGTGCCTGTGCCCGACCGAGTGTCACGACGGGACTCGTCAGAACCAGCCACGCTCCGACACCGTCGATCCACAACGTGTATCGACTGCCGGTTGCAGTGCTGCTGGCAGGACTGGTGAGAGAACCGAACATGAGGTGATCCAGAGGCGAGTACAATCGACGTTGCGGAACCGACTGAAACCGGCGACAGGTCATTGTGACCCGCCGCCGGTCCAGGTGTCAGCAGGGTCGCCGCGGATCAGTTGTTGTCGGCAACCTTTTCGAAAGTCTCCGTGCCGAGCAGTGCCCGGGCTCGATCCACAACGTTTGTCGCAGCCGCTTCATCTTCAATCGGGATGAGGTCAGTCAGTCGCTGTCCTTCCGCGTCGACCGTCTGTTCCCGCACGCTGACGTCGGCGTCGAGGTCAGACAGCAGCGTCTGAATCCGCGACAGTTTCGAATCGTCAACCTGGATTTCGTTGATGGCTTCTTCCGCTTCGACGGCCTTCAGGCGAGCTTCCAGCTCTTCGATCTGAAGTGAGACATCCGTGCGAGCCGTGATGAAAGCCTGGATTTTCTTCTCTGCTGCTTCGAGAGCTTTCATTTTCGCGTTGAGCACCTGGCCTTCGTGCTTGAAAGTGCTTTCGGCAATTTCGTAGCGGCCCAGCCGCGTTTCCAGGTCCTTCTCAAGGTCGGCCTTCGAGTAGCTTGCGTCGCTGACTTTGAACGTCGTCTTGCCGGACTCCAGTTCCTCGGTCCGTTTCATCATCGCGTACCGCTGATCGGCCAGCTCGTCGGCTCGGCGAGCGTGCGTGTTTTCTTTCCGCTCGATGTCGACGCGAAGCGAGATGACTTCTTTCTTCAGCCGGTTGATTTCGGGCTCAAGGTCATTCCTGAGCATATCCTTTGCCCGTTCGATTTGAAGTTTCACTGGGATGGCGTCTTCCGCGGCGGCGTGAGCCATTCCGCCCACCGTTCGCATGTAGCTCCAGACGCTCGTCCCGAAAATCAGACCACTGAGGATCACAACGCTGCCGATTCCGATTGCTGTTTTCTTAACCATGACAAATTCCTCTACTGACAAGAGCGGTGCGACGCTGATCCCGTCGTCCGGAAGGCACCAGTTTGTGTGACTCCATTTTCCGGATACTGGTTCGTCGCTGGCGGAAGACGATTCCTGGACGGAAATCTCCGGAATCAGAGAATTACCATAACCTCTCTGAAAACTACTGGTTACGTTCTTTGTGCAGCACGTTCCCGAACTTGGCTGGATCGCCGCAGTCCGGATTTCGAGAGTGTCCTGATTTGCCGACCAGACTTCCGAAGTCCTGGAGACTTTGGAAGTCTTTCCTCTCGAAATCAGGACACGACCTGGATTTCCAGGCATTCGCGTGACACTTTTCCACAGGCGACGCCTCAACCCGTCATCCGTCCTGCGAGCCGTCTGTTCTTGAGCATCGACCTCCTGTTGAGTGTGATTCCATGGCTGAATTCGATCCGCAACCCGATCGAGATGAACCGTTGGCCGAACCGGCCGCGCTGGATTCGGCGGCTCTGAGTCTGCCGGCCGACCGACGCATCGTCGATCGGCTGTTCCGCGCCGGTGTGCTCGATGATCGCGGCCGCCAGGAAGCGCTGCGGTTGCTGTCCGGCCCTGTGGTCTGGTGGCCGTGGATCGATCGGGCTCTACTGTTTCTCGGTCTGACGCTGGCGCTGGTGGGGGTCGTCTGCTTCTTTGCCTGGAACTGGGACAACCTTCCGGGCATCGCGAAACTTGGCCTGGTTCAGATCGGCATCGTCGCGTGTTGCGGAGTTGCCTGGTGGAAAGGGCTCGAATCGACAATCGGCCGTGCCGCTCAGGTCGGCGCGTCGGTTCTCGTCGGAGTCTTCCTGGCCGTCTTCGGACAAATCTACCAGACGGGAGCCGATGAGTGGCTGCTGTTCGCCGGCTGGGCCGGACTCATTCTGCCGTGGACCATCGTGGCCCGGTTTGATGCCCTGTGGATTCTGTGGCTGTCGATCGTCAACGTCGCTCTTTCGCTGTGCTGGGAGCAGACATTCTCACAAGCCTTCGACTGGGAGTTCCTGATGATGACGCTGGGTCTGGTCAACGGTGCTGTGCTCGGCCTGAGAGAATTCGGTGAGCAGCGCGGCCTCGACTGGCTGCAGCATCGCTGGCCGCGGCATCTGCTTGTCGTGGCGACGCTGACTCCGCTGATCTGCCCGGTGCTCGTGCAGATTGTCGACGACGCCTTTTTAGGAGACATCTCCTGGCTGGCCGCGGTGGTCTTTGCAGGAGTCCTGTGCGTGACGCATCTGTACTTCCGCCACAGATCGCCAGACCTGTTCGCACTGGCGTGTACCGTGACGTGCGTCTGCGTCGTCGTGACGTTTCTTATCGGAAAAGTTCTCGTCGAGGCGATTCAGGATGGCATTGTGCTGGTGCTGATCGGAGGCGTGATCATCGGCGTGGTAACCGTCGCGGCAATGTGGTTGATGAGGGTTGCCCGCGAGATTCGCAGGACTGACAACGGAGAGGCCGCACGATGAGTACCCCTGAAATTCAACCTGTCGCGCAGGACAGCCTGACCATTGGAGATCTGCTGACGAAACTTGGCGCGGGAGGCTTTCTGGATCTGAGCCAGCCAGGCAATTCGCTGGCCGTGCTCAACGATGAAGTCGACTCAACACCGCATGTCGTACAGATGCTTGTCGGAGCCGGCGCCTGGATCGCGTGCTGCTGCATCGTGCTCGGACTCGCCATTGTGGGGATCCTCGAAGAGGGTGCGTCCGCAGTCGTCTGCGGCGTGGCGATGTCTGCGGCGGCCGTGTTTCTGCATCGAGTCAGAACCGGGTTGTTCGCCGAGCATTTTTCACTGGCGGCCGCTCTGACTGGCGTGGTGATGTTTACCGTCGGCTTTCAGTCCGGGCATCAATTCCTGTTGATGGCGCTGGCGTCAGTCGTGGCCGCAGCCGTGATGTACGTGCCATTTGCGAGTGCAACATTCCGGTTTCTGACCGCTGCCTTCGCGATCAGCATGCTCAGCGTGGCCCTTGCCGACGATGTGAACCTGGAGTCGCTGCACGTCCTGATTCTGCTCGAAACGGTGGGAGCCGGCTTCATCTTCACGAGGCTGCCGCAGTCGATGTTCCGGCCTCTGGGTTACGCACTCGCCGCCGCGATGCTGGGGACGCTGCTGGTCACGTTTTTCGACGAGATGTCCGTCTGGCCGGCCGCGCTGGTACAGGTGTGTGCTCAGCTCTGGCTGCTGAACTTCGCGCTGTCAACGGGGCAGAAGCGCGTTCCGCTGATGCTCGGTCTGTCCGCGGCCGCGGCCGGGCTGCTGGGTCTGCTGTCGGCTCCGGGGATTCTGGCGGCGATCGGCGTCATCGTGCTCGGACATCTCGAGCGGGACATTCTCTTGAGGTCGCTCGGAGTGCTCTTTCTGCCGGTGTACCTCGTCGCGTTTTACTACAACCTCGAGACTTCGCTGCTGACGAAATCGGGCATCCTGATCGCCAGCGGAGCCGTCCTGTGGGGAGCCCGCTGGTACCTGCGCGAGCGGATCGCGGCGGGGCTGTTCGACGGCGGCGATCTTCCGGAGACAATTGAAACAGGAGATGCATCATGAAGGCAGCGTTCCTCGTCTCGACTCTCAGTGTGCTGGGTGTGCTGAACTGGATGATCTTCGACAAGGAGTTGCTGCTTGATTCCGCTCAGTCGATTTACCTGGAGCTTGCGCCGCGCGACCCGCGATCGCTCATGCAGGGTGACTACATGGTGCTCGGCTATGCGGTCACTCGGGAAGCGGACTCGCGCGTCAACGTGCAGGACACCAGCGGCTGCCTGGTCCTGCAACTGGACGCGAGACGGGTTGCACAGTTCGTGCGGGTCGACGACGGCGGACCGCTCGCCGCAAACGAGGTCCGTATTCAGTACACACGGAATTACCGCGTTGAAATTGGCGCGGAGTCGTTCTTCTTCCAGGAAGGCACAGGCGAGCTGTACGCCAGCGCGAAGTTTGGCGAGCTGAAAGTTGACGACCGCGGCACGAGCGTTCTGACCGGGCTGCTGGACGAGAATCTCAAGCGCATCGAGCCGCGGTGATGTCGCGAACTCTCACAGCCAGAACTGCCACCACTTCTTGTGCTGGCGTCGCCACTCGGCCTGATTCTGCTTCACGATCTTCGTGGCGAACGGCAGGAACTCGCCGTCGTCCGCCACGGTGAGTCGCAGCTCGCCCTCAACGGAGATGTAGTCACACAGCTCCGGGGCGTTGTCGAGCCGCTCGATGATCGAGCGGTCGTGTCCGCCGTAGCGAACGGCGAATGCGCAGCACACTTTCGCCGCCATGATGGCCTGCTCGGTTTCCTCGGGAGTTTCCGGCTGCCGAATGAAGTAGGTATCCCTGTAGGACTCGTCATCGAACGGGAAAAACAGATCCGGCGCTTCCGCCTCAGGAGCGCCGCACCACAGGCAGTTGCCATCCCACTCGCAGTTCCCGTTTTCGTCGGGCTCAGTACTGGGGACGCCCGTCGTGTAAAACGGACCCGCAGCGTTTTTGGGAAACCGGAACGGATGCTGGAAGAAGTCGTCGTTCATCAAAATCGACCGATCTGGCTGACGACCCTCGTCATCACGCAGCCACAGGGCGAGGCGACTGGCGGCGAACGGTGCGGGACTGGGTCTGTCAGTCCCACGTGACCTTGTTCACATGCTCCTGAATTTCCGATCGGATCTGCGGGAGAGAGAAGGATCGGAATACGCCTTTGGCCCCCTCAACGTACTGCGTGTTGATACCGACCACCGTTCCGTCAGTCGCGATCAGCGGGCCACCGGAATTTCCAGGATTGATTTCGGCGTTGTGCTGAATCCAGTGGCGATCTGCACCTTCCTCAACAGAACACAGACTGACGGTTCCCGACGTCAAAACGAAATCAAAGTCGCGCGACTTAAACTGCTTCGTGAGATCTGTCGCATCCGCGTTGGCCCTTGCGAGCGCGGCAACGTTTTCCTGTTCGGAGTAACCGGTGCTGGCTGCTCCAGGAAATCCTAATGCTCGAATATCGGTGTCCCTGGCCAGGTTGCTCTCGCTGCTGAGCCGGAACGGCCGGGAAAACACGTGATCGACTTTCAGGATGGCGAGATCAAAGGAACCTGAAACGTGAATGATCTCCGCGTCGAGTTTCTTTCCACCGACAAATACCCAGACACGTTCTTCGACTTCGAGCTGCGAGGAATTCCGCAGCTCTTCCTTCCAGAGGTCGGTTCTCGACAATTCGACAATTTCTTCCACCACGTGTTTGTTGGTGAGCAGGAAACCATCGGGTGAGACTGCAAACGCAGTCCCGGTACTCTTCGGCAATTCGATCAGTTTTCCAGAACTGTCGACGATGCGCAGGCCGCAAACGACCAGCCCCAGCGCATCCTCAAGAGCTTTCTCGTCCTTCGACGAATTGACATAGGCCGGCGAGCCAAACAGCGTCGAAAAAAGCAGATAAGAACCCGCGAGAGCGACGACCGCGACCAGGCTGAACCCGACCAGCGAAAACGCTTTTCCCCGGGACGACCGCTGCTGGCCAGCCTCGGTCAGTAGCCGCTCCGTTTCTTCGGCCGTGGCGATCTGCTCGACGAGTGAATCCCGTTTCTCGATGAGCGGTGCGAGACCATCCAGTTCCGGTTGTTGATCGAGCACGGCCTTGCCAAGCGTCACCTGCAACGCGGTCATGCTCTTTGCGATGTCTCGTGCTTCCTGCTCCTTCTCTTTGTCTCCGGCAATTCCCGCCTGATTGGCAACTTCAAAGGTCTTCTGACGCTGCTTGAGTTCGCTGATGATCTCTGCCTCGGAGTCGATTTCGATCCCGGCCTGAATCGCCAGAGCGCCGACGTCCCGTGGAATGCGCTCGTCCAGCCGGACACGCGCGTCCTTCAGCTCAGAGCGAACGGCAAACAAGTCCTTCTGCCGCTTCCCTTCGTCGAAAGTCGCCCTGGAAAGCTCCAGCAGAGTTCCCGCGATTCGGCGAAATGCTCCGCCGGTCGACTGCTCGACCGGCCGATTTTCTGAATCGGAATTCGCGTCGTCTGGGGGCAGCGTGGGTGTCGGATCAGAGGTGGACGACATCGGCGTGGACCTGGTCAGGTGAGGCATCTCAGAAAACGGCGTGACGAAATGGACGAGCCGTTGTACTGACTTGCCCCGGATTTGTCGTTCGACCGGGACGGCGGTCGCGGGACGACGACGAAATTTCTGTCGGCTGCCACTTTCGCGAAGATATTGCGGACGCGTTCCTGACTGAGGAATGTGTCCGAAATCACTTCCCGATTTCCTGTTCTGAACAAGCACGAAGCACCAGCGAGTGAACAGGAGACGGTTCACTCGCTGGCGCTTCGTGCTTGTCATTTTGCACGTAGGACAACGGAAACCGTATTCTGGAAGCTGGTCACGGGAACTGCGCAGCAGGAGCCTTGCCCGGCGCGCGGTGCCAGATCGGGAAATTGTTTCGGACAAATTCCTATGCCAGCCGCGACAGGTGCAGGTCGCGGATTTTGTCGCCGACGATCGCAAAGTCGGTGACCGGCAGACGGTCGGCCTTGATCGCCAGCTCGAGCGTCTGGATTGACTGAACCAGCCCGGCCGGGAGCGGGAATTGCCAGACCGATTTCGGCTCGGCCGGTTTCAGGGTCTCGTCGATCGGAATTGACCGGCCAGAGATTGAAATGGTGACTTCGGTCAGCGGGCGAGGTTCGGCCAGCCGCAGAACGATGTGGCTGTAGTCGAAGTGGGTGTAGAAGTCGCCCGTGAATTTCAGGATCGACGGCCCGGGCTCTTTGGTGAGACGGTGCTGGTTAAGACCCTCACCCTGCGGAGCCGACCAGCCGGACAGCTCCCAGGTGGACTCGCCGTCTTTGCTGCCGAGGTTGCACGTCAGGTGACGGTTGCCTCGCTCGCGCAGCATCCGAGTGAACTCGCCGAGTTCCGGACGAGTGATCGGAACCGGGTCGGCGGCGGGCTTCGCTTTGACCTCGCCGCCAAGCAGTTCGTAAATCGGCTCGCCCAGCGCGACGCGGTGAGGTCGGCCGAGGCGGTCGTGAACTTCGGCTTCCGGGTGGAATCCGAGCAGGTGATACATCGTCGCGGCGATGTCGTCCTGCGTGACTTTATTCGCGGTCGGGTAAGCCGCTCGATCGTCGGAGGCTCCGTAAATCTGACCGCCGGGAACTCCGCCGCCCGCCATGACGACCGAGTTGCACGGACCCCAGTGATCGCGGCCGGCTCGCCCGTTGACCTTCGGCGTGCGACCGAACTCGCTGTTCCAGACGACCAGCGTGTCGTCGAGCATCCCGGACTGCGCGAGGTCATCCAGCAGCGCAGCGATCGGCCGATCGACGCTCGGCATCAGTCGCAGTTTCAGTTCCTGGAAGTTGAGCGCGTGCGTGTCCCAGGTCGAGTCGACGGTCGTCTTTTCGCGATGCCAGTACACCGTGACGAGCTGCACGCCGGCCTGCGAAAGCCGCTTCGCCAGAAGAACGCTCTGCCCGAACGTGTGGTAGCCGTAGCGGAATCGCTCGTCTTCAGTGACCTTGCCCAGGTCGAACGCGTCTCTCACCTGCGGGGCGAGGACCATGTCGAGGGCCTTCTGATAAAACGAGCTGAGCGTGCCGATCTGCTTGGACCGCTCGGCCAGTCGCCGGACTTCGTCCACCTGAGTCAGCAGGTCCCGCCGCGACTGCATGCGGCCCAGGCTGACCGATTCCGGCAACTGCAGCGCGTCGATCGAAAAGTCTTCGCGGTCGGGGTGCTCGGTGATGCGGAACGGGTCGAACTGGCGACCGATGAGGCCTCCCCCCTGCCCCGGCGTGATCGCACCGTTTGTGGTCGCGATGATTTCCGGCAGAGACACGAACGTTGGCAGACCCGTCGAGTTAGGGCGAAGACTCGTCAGGACGGATCCATAATGAGGGAAGTCGGTCTCGCGAGCTCCAAAACTTTCCGCCTTGAGATCGTGACGGCGACCGGTCAATCCGGCGTGAGCTCCCGTCGAATGGTTGTTGTCTTCCTGCCCGACCGACCGAATCAGCGCGAGCTTGTCCGCGTGCTGTGCGATCAGTGGAAAGTGCTCGGAGATGTGCATCCCCGGCACGTTGGTGGCGATCGGCAGAAACTCGCCGCGGTTCTCGACGGGGCCGTCCGGTTTTAAATCCCACGTGTCCTGGTGAGCGGGTCCGCCCCACATAAAGAGCAGGATAACTCGCTTCGCCTTGCCGAAAACGCGGCTTTCGGCGAACCGATCCGTTCCGGCTGCGCGAGCCTGACCGGCCAGCAACTGAGGCAGCGTCAGACCCATCGCCCCCAGCGATCCAGCCTGCAACATGGTCCGGCGCGAAAGCCCGTCGCACAGGGAGGCATCGTTACGGCCGTTGAGGTTCAGCATCAATCGGGATCCGGACAAAAGCGAAAAACGAAACGGCAATCGGGCGGGAAGGTCCGCCGCCGCCGATGAGTCACACCAGTATCGACAACCTCGGACTCAGAGCAAAGCGAATTCATCAGAGACCGGCATCCCGCACTCTGTGTTCGATCAAGCCGGGAAAAATGCTCTCGCTGAATTGTCAGGCAGGCAAGTAGTGACGGATACGGGTACGATGGGTACTTCAACGCCGGGACCAGACCGGCAGGCGACAGCTCTCATTTCAGGATGACATCGATGCCTGTTTACGTTTACCAGGTCGTTCGTGAAGACGGCAAACCGGGAGCACAGTTCGAGATTCGCCAGGGCATTCACGACAAGGCGTTGACTCATCACCCCGAAACGGGTGAGCCGATCAAGCGGGTGATTCAGGCGGCCTTTGTCGCGGGATCGCATTCGCAGATGGCGATCGACAAGAAACTGAAGGACCCGAAGAAGCTGGAGCAGATGGGCTTCACGAAATACGAGAAGACCAGCGATGGTTACATCAAGACCGCCGGGAAGGGTCCGGACCTGATTAATCGAGACGGGAAGACGATTAAGTGACGCGGCTCACTCGCGCCGTTTCAGCACGATGAAGCAGCCATTCGTTTTTTCGTAGAGCTCGCTCACGAAGATCCACTTTTCCGGCTCGGTTTGCAGTTCCCTCACCTCGGCCGGTGAGTGCACTTTGCTGTAGGGGTGCTTCGTGTCGATGACGATGAAGTCCGTGTCGTCCGGCGCGCCTTCTTTGTTGCCGGCGACTTTTCGACGGTAGCCGCTGTAGTCGTACGATCGCTCGTAGTGGATCAGCCGTGTGTGGACGTAGTCGGTTGAAGCGACTCGCGCGGTCACCGGGATCTCGGCCAGAACGAGCTCGATCATTTCCGCCCGCTCGCCTGGAATGTAGCGGCTCCAGTGGTTGGGAGATCCGCTGTCCCAGAAAGAGAGGCTCGCGGGAGACATGCCGAGCATCGCTCCGCTCTGCATCGCGGCCAGACAGCCAAACGTCGCGACCGTAACCGCGCCGCCCGGCAGAACTCGATTGAGGATCGTGCGCCGTCGTCCCTCGGGAAGTCGATTGACGACGCCGAGACCCGCCGCCGCCGCCCAGAACAGAAGCGGCATCACTGGCCCTTGAAAGTGATGCCGGGGAAACGGGTCGCTTTTGACGATCTCATTCAGACAGAGCAGCCCGAGAATTGGCGCCGCAACCAGCAGTCGGCCCGGTGAGAGGAACGGCAGGAAGGCCAGCGGCACAAACAACGCCAGCAGATAATTCGCCGAGGTCATCGTTACGAACTCGTCAAACACCAGCCTGGGATTTGTCAGCATTGACAAAACGATCTGACCGAGCGAGTCACCGAACTTCGCGAAGTAGCGCGCGTAATGAACCTCTTCCCCGTTTCGAAACCACGGGATCACGACTCGCGTGACGAGCAGCAGGTAGACGACCGCGAACAGCGCCAGACTGACTCCGAGAATCAGACCCTGCTTCGGTGCCACCGGACCCGCAGTCATTTGTGCCGGCTCCGTTTTCCTCTGCCACCATGCGTGCGCGGCCAGCCACAAACCGAGCGGTCCCAGGATCAGCGCGAAGTCTTCTTTCGCGGCGAGTGCCAGCAGAAAGCACGCGGCTGTCGTCTTGAGCCGTCCTCGTTCGAAACGGTCGATTCCGAAAAGCATCGCCGTCACGCCGAAGGACATCGGCCGAAACGTCTTCAGGTCAATTTCAAGGTCGAGAAACTGCAGCGGCGTATAAAGCAGCCAGGTGATTGCCAGAAGACTTCCGCATGTCGTCGAGCCGGAATGTCGACGGGCCATCCAGAAAATCGGGATCGCTCCAGCGGCGAGCACGAGTGTCTCGCAAAGTTCCAGCAGTAACTGAGATGGCCAGAGGACATACAGCGGCAGCAGCAGCAGATGCACGACCTGAACGTGCTCACCCAGAAACAGCCCCTGATCGAGATAGCTGCGAAAACCCTTACCGTGCGTGATATTCCAAAGATGCTCGCCGTACATCGCCGAGTCGCCGTGCGGCAGCAGCAGCCCGTTGTAGATCTGCCAGTTCATGGCCGTGAAAACGACGCTGAAAATCGCCGCTGCCGCAAACGTCGCGCGGGAGATCGACCACGAGTCAGCGTCAGTCGCAGCGGGAACTGCCGGAGTCGCAACAGGCTTCACGGCTCTCGTCGCTCGAACGGCCGGAACAAGCATCGCCAGACAGCCGGCGACGCCGATCGCTGAAAAGTAGTACGCAAAAATCCCGAGCACCTCGGCGGCGTCGAAGAATCCGCACATCTGCAGAGCCACCCGAAACACCTCGTAGCCGCCCAGTCCGCACAGCCACAGCCAGCCGAGCCACGCCCATCTGAGAATCACCTCGATGACGGGCCGACGTGTCAGCTTCGCGGCCGCCGTGCCGACAGCAAACAACATGACAACGGACTTCAGCAGAATCGAGGCAAACAGCATCCCGAGCGGCACGCTGGCAAAGGCCCGGCCGGTCGAATGATCCACCTGAATTTCGCTTCCCAGCAGTTCGACCTGCCACGTCCAGAAGCTTGTGCTGAGGAACGGGCAGTAGGCAGGTTCACTGAGCAGGCTGGAAAGAAACAGCGTCTGCAGCAGGCAGGAGAGAATCACGACAGCAACCGCTCGCCGCGGAGACGGGCATTCGTCGGCAACGTATGAGCCAGCCTTCGCAACCACAGAGTTCTCCGAAATCGGTCAGCGGAAATTGAATTGGGAGACACGTTGCAGGCCGAGGCGAAAACGCTGTGTTCGCACGCCAGAGTTTCTGGCCCGGGTGGCTCAGTCGGAGACGATTCCGCTCGTCAGGAATGACTCGCAGCAAGAATACTTCCCGACTCGCGGAGCGTCCACGAGCTTTGTGGATGGACAGTCAACACGACCTGCGCAGCACCGCATCGATGATCTGCCTGTCTCAGAATTCGCTCTGACCAGGCGTCTCTCACAATTGCTTTGCCAGGAAGGACATTCAACACTCCCGGCAAGCCGCTCATGAAGACCGGCACGTCCGCAGACTCAGGAACGATGCCATGTCGAATCCACACTCAACGAAACCGATCATCACCGTTCAGCAGCACATTCTTCAGGAGCAGAGGCGGTTTCCTGGTTCATCCGGAGAGTTCTCCTGGCTGCTGTCGGGGATCACGATGGCGACCAAACTGATTCAGGCCAAAGTGCGGCGAGCGGGGCTGACGGACATCCTGGGCGAACAGGGAGACATCAACGTTCAGGGCGAGGTGCAGCAGAAGCTGGACATCTACGCGAACGAAGTTCTGGTGCACTGCCTGAGTGCCCGCGAGAGCATCGGCGTGCTGGCTTCCGAAGAAAACGAGAAGCCGATGCTGGTCCACAAGGGATCGGAAAACGCAAATTACGCCGTCGTGTTCGACCCACTGGACGGCTCATCAAATATCGACGTCAACGTGAGCGTCGGGACAACGTTCTCGATCCTGCGACGGCCGGAAGGAGCCAGCCTGAACGATCCGGAGAAGTGGGTTCTGCAGCCTGGCAGCAAGCAGATCGCGGCCGGATACGTCGTCTACGGGTCCTCGACGATCCTCGTTTACAGCGTCGGAGATGGCGTTCACGGCTTCACGCTGGATCCTGCGGTCGGAGCGTACATTCTCAGTCACCCCAATATCCGAATGCCCTCTCAAGGAAAGTACTACTCAGTCAACGAGGCTTACAGCGACACTTTTCCGCCGAGATATGTCGAGTACATCAAGCGACTGCGTTCTGGAGTGCTGGGCCACAAGTACGGCTCGCGCTATATCGGATCGATGGTGGCCGATTTTCACCGCACCCTGCTGAAAGGCGGAATCTTCCTGTACCCGCCGACAGAGACGAACACCGAAGGAAAGCTGCGTCTGTTATACGAAGCCAATCCGGTCGCGTTCCTCGCCGAACAGGCGGGCGGAATGGCCATCGACGGAACGCGACGGGTTCTCGACATCCAGCCGGACAGCATCCACCAGCGAACGCCGCTCGTTGTTGGCAGTCGTGTTGAACTGGCCGATTTCGAGAGATTTGTCTGCCCGTCGTAATCCCGGTTTCTGTTCCGTCGATGTTCGCTGGCTCGCCACTGTCAGTTGCGACAGGTTGTGCGGGTTAAGCCGACACGAATTCGAAGCCTCTCCCGTTTGGCTCCGGCAGGATCTGGCTGCTGCCTGGAACGCGCGTAGAATCGCGGACTCTGTTCCGTTTAATTCTATTGTGAGTTCTGCAATGACTGGCTCAGTTAAGCACGCGGTGATTCCTGTCGCAGTTCTGCTTGTCGTCGTGGGTTTAGGTGTTGTCGCGACGTGGCCGTCAGGTTCGGTCGAAGCGGAACACTATCAGCGATTTCAGGATGGAAAGTCTCTTTACGCCCTGTTGGGCAGTAGAATTCACCGCGGCGATTCTTTACAGGATGTGGAAGAAATTCTGGGCGCTGGTGTGGCGGTGACGAAGGATGTCGATGCCATCCGCGAATTTGTGCGACGGGAGGCGTCGCTCAACTCCGAGAGTTTTCAGGACGGAGTCCATCCCGGCGACGTGTTCATCAATTATCCCTACGGGGATGAGTCCACCACCCTGCAGTTCCGCAACGGATATCTGGTCAACCACGACCCGACCCTCTACTACGACACCGAACCCGGCATCGTGATTCAAGGACGGGAAGAGATCATTGAAGTCTCTGGTGAGGAAGAGGCCATTCAGTCCGCGCGGTAAGCTGGAGATTCGACAGCTATGAAAAACCCAGCCCTCCTGGCAGCGCTACTTCTTGGCGCAGCGTCCTTCGACGCGTTCTCAACTGAGGCGTTCGCGCAGCGTTCTCTCGCTGTAGAGGTGCCCACCGCGAGACAGCTTGCCCGGTTCGGTCTGGAACGCGCGTGGGCCAGCCAGGCGACGATCGAGATCGGTCGAGATGTCGTGCGGCACGTCGTACTCGACGAAGACAGCCTGTATGTGCAATCGTCCGGCGGAACGGTCACCGCGTTCGACAACGAAACGGGCAGAAAACGCTGGGCGCTGCAGCTGGGCAGCAAAGATGAGCCGAGCTACGCAGTCACCTCGAACGAGGAAATGGTGCTGGTCATCGCCGGCATCCACATGTACGCCATCGAGAAATTCGGCGGCGACCTGTTGTGGACACTGCAGATGAACAAGCAGCCTTCAACGAGCCCGGTGATGGACGGAGACCAGGTGTACTTCGGCAGTCTCGATGGCAGCGTTCACGCCTATGACCTGAAGAAGATTCACGAGCTCCACGATCAGGACCGGCTCCCGCAATGGACCAACGTGGCTTACAACTGGCGGTACAAGTCGGCGAAAGAAGTCACCTCACCGCCGGTCGTTGGCGGAGGGCTCGTCCACTTCGCGAGCCGCGACAACTCGCTGTACGCGATCACAGCGGGCACACGGAAACTGCAATGGCAGTTTGAAACCCACCGACCGATCTCGGCCAACCTTGGCGAGTCAAACGGCGTGCTGTTTCTCGCGTCGGAAGATTTCAATGTGTTCTGCATTGACAAAATCACCGGATCCATCCGCTGGCAGTTTATTGCCGGCCTGCCGATTCGCGTTCAGCCGCGAGTCATCAACGAGGATGTCTACGTGTTTCCTCATCGAGGCGGCATGCACTGTCTGTCGCGAGTCAGTGGCCGACGAAAGTACTGGCGCCCGAATCTGGTCGACTTTGTCAGTGCGACGCGGCGACTGCTGTTCGCCTCCGATTCGGTCAATAATCTGGTCGTGATGTCGCGACTCGACGGAGCCACGATCGGAGCTCTTCCGTTTCGCGGATTCACGCATCGACTCGGCAACGAACTGACCGACCGGATGTATATTGCAACGCAGTCCGGCCTGGTCGTCTGCATCCGCGAGATCGGTCAGGAATTTCCGACGTACCACGCGTACCCGGATCGCCAGCCGATCCTGCCCGAGTTTGCTCCCGAGGAACCGGAAGACCCCGCAGCCGATCCCGCCGCAGCCGATCCCGCCGCAGCCGATCCCGCCGCAGCCGATCCGAACGCGGTTGATCCCAACGCGCCACCGGCTGCCACGTTCTGAGCCGATTAACGTCGCGCTTTGTCAGGGCTAAAAAGTGGGGTAAGCATCCTGCTTGCCGACGTACTGTGAGCGGACATCGCAAGCTGGAAGCTTACGCCACTGAAACTGCGACCCGTCAATTCCGCTTTGACAAAGCAGCAGGCGGATTTCTCTGAAATCTGCAGTGATGACGTATGCCAATGCTCGACTGGGTTCGAGTGACCTCGGCGCGCCGATTTGGTTTGAACGTCAAGATTTGGTTTGAACCTCAACCTGCAGGCGGTTGCTGGAAGACAAGCGGATTTCGGAGAACTCCGCCTACGATCCCGCCAGCCGCGCGACAGTTTGTTCGGCTTGAGTAAACGCCTCGACGGCTTCCTCAAACGAGCTGCGGGCTTCTTCAAGGTGCCCGTCGGCCGCCGCGGACCAGACTCGATTGAGCATCCTCTCGCCGAACGCCGTTTCGTTGAGCGCCTCCGAGCCGCCGGCCAGACCAAATCGATCGACAAACCGCTGCCGTCCGTCGGCGAGCGGAATCACAAACCCATCGTTCAACGCTTCCACTCGCTGGCAAAGTCCAGGCCCGTCGAGCGTCGCGATGTCTGCTGCGAGGTCTTTCAACGGCTGCTGAATCTGAGCGACCAACTGAACGGGACCGAGCACTGAGCCCTCGCCCTTTCCTTCGCCAGCGGCCCGAGCTTTGGCTCGCTCGCCGAGCACAGCGGACCACCAGAGGCCCAGTCCGACTGCGGATACGACGACTCCCAGGCCAAACATCGGAACGGTGTTGGGCCAGCGAGACAGCTCGGTTGCGGCAGCCTCTTCCGCTGCGAGCTTTGCCGGAGACAACTTCGCCGCGGCCGTAATGCCGATCATCACACCCAGAATGAAGATCAGAAATCCTGCAATTTTCATTGTCTGGTTCCGAAACAGGATCGAGTTCGTGTCTTCGCAATCCGGACCCGTTCAGAAAGCCCGATCGTGTCGCGTTTCCATCAGCCAGCCATCAGGACCGAGTAGAGAGCGTGTCCCATTCCCGTGAGTGCCTCGCCGACGATCAGACCGGCCGCGATGGGCACCAGCTTGTGTTCGCAGAACGAGACGCCTTTGGTTTTCTGAATGACCATTTGCAACAGGCAGCCGCAGCCGTATCCCAGCGTGATGTAAAACGGGAGGTACATCGCCAGGCCAACGAGCACTCCCAGTCCGGCCATCGGAGCCGCACCCAGCAGCAGGCCGATGCCGGCACCCAGAGCGTACTTGTCGGTCGGAATTGATTTGCTGCCTTCCTCGGAGGAAAGTGACTCGAGGATTCCTTTCAGAGCGGCTCCCTGAGGAGCGGGAAGTTTGGTTCCCGGTCCGAAGCCGCCTTTGACTTCGGGCTTTGCCGCGACTTTCGCCGGAGCGGAATTCTCTTCCGTCTGATCGTTCTCGGTGTCCGTCTCGCCCGCGTCCGCGACCGCCGCTGCAGGCTGTTTCGGATCGTCGGGTTCTTTTGCCTGCCACAAAATGTGTACTGCCCAGAGCGCGGTCAGAGCTCCGATCCACGTCACGCAGAACTGAATGATCTGCTGTTTTTTGGGACGGGCTCCGATGAGGAAACCCGTCTTGAGGTCCTGCATCATGTCCGCGCCCTGGCCAATCGCGACGCAGACGGCAACTCCAACGATCATTGAGCCGGCTATGTTTCCACTCAGCAGGACGAGCATCAACGTCACCGAGATCAGCGACATCCCGGACATTGGCTGGATGTCGGTCATGCCGGCCGCCTGAGCAACGATCAGCGCTGCGAGGCCAGCCCAGATCGTGCCGACGACTGTCGCGATGACTGCGTCCGTTGTCGTCATTCCTTCAGACATGATTAATGCGGAGAACAGAAGGACGACTCCCGCACCAAGACCAAGCATCAGCGGCTTCAGCGTCAGCTCGTCGGTGCCGACAACCCCGCCACTCTTCGCGGCTTTGGCGGCCGTGGCCAGCGATCGCAGCGCACTCTTGATCGCAGGAAAGGCCATGACGACACCCATCAATGCTCCACCAATGAGCATGCCGATGCCGAGCGGTCTGAGCATGTTGAAATAGATCGCCCAGTCGGCCGTGCCGTTGTCCGCAATCATCGCTTCGGGCACCCAGCCGTTGTGCATGGCGATTGGCGAAATCACCCACCAGGAAAGAACTCCGCCCGCAAAAAACGGCAGCCCGCCTCGCCCGGCCAGCAGACCGGCGGCCATATTCATCAGCGAGAGACTGACGATCGGCGCGACATAATCCGGCAGGATGTGAAAGCCGAAGTGCAGTTCGTCTCCATCCGATCCGCCCAGCCCGAAGCCAAAGTTCTTGATCAGATCCGGAGTCGAGAGAACTCCGGAAATCAGCGTCACCTTCCAAAGGACGCTGAACGCAATCCCCCACGCCAGCAGCTTCGCCTTCTCGCCACCGGACGAGCCCGCCTGGATGATCGTGGCCGTTGCGACTCCCGAGGGAAATCGCAAACGGTCCATCTCGATCATTTGTTTCCGCAGAGGAATGATCACAGCCACGCCGAGGATCGCTCCCGCAATGCCGGCGATTGCCAGCGGCAGAAAATGCACCATCTCCGGATCAAGCAGATACAGAGCCGGCACCGTGAAGACGATGCCGCTGCCCGACGTGTTGACTCCCGAGGCAATCGTCTGGTTGATGTTGTTTTCAACCATTGTGCCTTTCTTCATCACGCCGCGCAGAAATGCGTAACCCATGATCGCGGCGACCGTCGAGCCGCCGAGCCCCATGCCCAGCTTCAACGCGACGTACACAAACGCCAGGTTCAGCACGATTCCCTGGATCAGCCCGAGCACGACCGCCGCGACGGTCAGCTCGCGGTAAGGCTCGACGACGGCCTTTGCGACGCCGGACGCGGATAACTGGTTCGAGTCAGCGTTGGAGGATCCGTCCATCAGCTTTCTTTCCTCGTTCCCGTGAGGTCTCAGACTGCGGCCCGAACGGGCGGGGCAACGATAGAGACTTGCCACTCGTTGTCCAGATCAGGCGCTGCTTTCTACAGTCCGGGGAGGAAGTGGTTGACGCAAAGGCGCGACGACGCAAAGTCTCGCAAGGGACAAGGGAGAGATCGTCGATAACTCGACTTCTCAACAGGCTGGTAAAACAACAGGCTGGTGATGCGGTGCCGGACGGACGTGGGCGTCCGTTCTACGGCCCTGTTTCACTCTACGGACACTGTTGCACTCGCACAGAAACTGCACTCGCACAGAAACGGGAATCGACCTGCTGTGACTTCTTCACCTGACCCGAATCGCTCTCAACCTGAACTCAAATGGCTTGCCGGGTCATTCTTTTTTTACGGCGGCATCGCGCTCGTGGTGATTGCGATTCTCGATCGCAGCGGCGGTGCGCCGATTCGCCTGCCGGGACTGTGGTACGACAATCGACCTTTCTGGCCGTTCGTCGGACTGAGTTCGATCGTCGCCGGATTTAAGCTGCTTCGTTCGCAGCGAGCGCTTCGGTGGCAACCGACGTTGCCTGGTGTCCGATTTCATTCCGTCGTCTTTTACACAAGAGCAACGTGCCCGCTGTGCGACGACGCGAAGCTGATACTCAAGGATTATTCGGAGTGGCTGCCGGCGGTGATCGATGTCGACATCGACGAGGATCCGGAACTGCAGGGAAAGTTCACGAACTGCGTTCCGGTCGTGCAGTGCGACGGGCGAGTGCGTTTTCGCGGGAAAATCAACGAAGCTCTTCTGCGACGACTGATTGAAGGGACAAAGCCGGTCTCATGAGAACGCTCGGGATGTTTGCGAAGCAGCCGGTTCCGGGGCGAGTCAAAACGCGACTCGCCGCCGACTGGGGAGACGGTCGCGCGGCGGAACTCTACGAGGCCTTTGTGCGGGATCTGCTCGTGCGGCTCGACTTCCGGTACCGCAATGAGCCTGACGGCGAGATTCATCGTGTCCTCGGTTTTGCTCCCGATGACGAGGCGGCGCGAAGCTGGTTTACGGATGCCGCGGCAGGTCGCTGGGATCTCTGGCCGCAGCCGAACGAGGACCTCGGCGGTAGGATTGCGAAATTCTTTGCTGAGCACGCTTCGAAGGCCGGCAGCTCGGCGGTGCTGATCGGATCCGACAGTCCGACGCTCCCGGTCACGTTCATTCTCGACGCGTTTTATCGATTGAAGTCGGCAGACGTCGTGATTTGTCCGGCGAGCGACGGCGGTTACTGCCTCATCGGCCTCCGGTCGGGCTTTGTGTCGGCGTCTCTATTTAAAGGGGTCGACTGGAGCAGTGCGCAGGTGCTCGGCCAGACCGTCGAGCGGGTCAGGGGGCTCGGCCTGACGCTGGAACTTCTACCGATCTGGTACGACGTCGATTCGGGGGACGGGGTTGAGATGCTGCGAGGTCACCTGGCAGCGATCGAAGTCGCGAGACACGAGGAAGAACTGACCGGCCTGAAACACACGGCTGAGTTTCTGCGTGAAACAGAGCCGACATCACCTTCCGGCCTCTCAATGCCCGGTTGACCATCCGGGCGTTCGCTGGTACAGTCCCCGTTTCCCCGCTCCGGGGTCAGGCTCCCGGTTGATCGGGACGCCGTAAAGTTTGACTGAATAAGGATTTGCATAATGGGACGCGTGGAACGGGATCGCGAAATCGCGCGACGCCGTAAGCGGCGGGCAAAGCTGAAGAAGCTTCGAGCGAAATTCGCCACCGCCCAGTCTCAGGCAGACAAGGACGCGATCTTCCTGAAGGCACGTAAAATCAGCCCGTTTGTCGTCTTTGAAAACGCAAACGCAAACGAAGCTGAGTAGCACGTCGGCACTAAACATCGCTTTGCGAGTCGGAGGACCGACTCGCCAGCAGAAATCAGGCTGGGGTTTTGCAGCAGCCCCGGCTTGTTTGTTGCGCGGATGGAAATTAAGTAATCGGGTTCGGCCTGCGCCTGCACTTGAGACGGTCCTGGAAATAACCCGAAGCGTAAGGGCCGGGCCGGAAAGGAAATAAGACCGGCATAAGCCGCTGAGCGTTAGCTCACGGTTCACGGAAAACCGGACGCTAACGCGTGCCGGCTGATTCAATTGCCGGTTTAATTTTCGGGCCGTGCCTACGCGGGGGCAAGCGTCGATCGACTCGCTCACGGTTCGGGTCCATTTCGCGAGCCGCAAAACGCAACGATTGATCAGAAGCCTGCCTCTCCCAATTGACCGGCCTGAACCAGCGACCGGTCCCAAGGAATTTGAGATGGATCCCGCCCCAGCTCCAGCCAATCCCGATGACGAAAACGCCGAGAACAAACCTCGCCTCAACTTCGTCGAACAAATCATCGAGAAAGATCTCGCCGAGGGAAAAAACGACGGTCGAGTCCACACGCGATTCCCGCCCGAGCCGAATGGCTATCTGCACATCGGGCACGCCAAATCGATCTGTTTGAACTTCGGGCTGGCAAAAAAATACAACGGCAGATGCAACCTGCGGTTTGACGACACGAACCCGACGAAAGAAGACGTCGAATACGTCCACTCGATTCAGAACGACATCCGCTGGCTGGGCTTCGAGTGGGATGAGCTGCACTACGCTTCGGACCGGTTCGAGCAGCTCTTTCAGTATGCCGAGCGGCTGGTCATGGAGGGCAAGGCTTACGTCGACAGTCAGTCGGCGGAGGAACTGCAGGCCAACCGCGGCACGATCAACCAGGCCGGCACCGACAGTCCATTCCGCGAACGTTCCATCGAGGACAACCTCGACCTGTTCCGTCGGATGAAAGCCGGCGAGTTCATAGACGGCGAGCATGTCCTGCGGGCAAAGATTGACATGGCTCACCCGAACATGCTGATGCGGGACCCGCTGATGTATCGCATCCGGCACGCGACACATCACCGGACAGGAGACGACTGGTGCATCTACCCGATGTACGACTGGGCTCACGGCCAGTGCGACTCGCTGGAAGGAATCACCCACTCAGTCTGCACGCTCGAATTCGAAACGCACCGCATCCTCTACGACTGGTTCATCCAGCAGCTTGGCATTCACGCTTCGCACCAGTACGAGTTCGCTCGGCTGAACCTCGACTACATGGTGATGAGCAAGCGGAAATTCCTCGAACTGGTCGAAGGCAACTTCGTGACTGGCTGGGACGATCCGCGGATGCCGACGATCGGCGGTCTGCGTCGACGCGGCTACACTCCGGAGTCCATCCGCGCATTCTGCGAGAGGATCGGGGTCGCAAAGTTCAACAGTACTGTTGAGATGATGTGGCTCGAACAGGCGGCTCGCGAGCATCTCAACAAGGTGACGCCGCGAATCATGGGCGTCCTCGACCCGGTCAAACTGATCGTCGACAACTATTCGGAAGACGGAGAGCCCGACCTGCTCGACGCGGTCAACAATCCCGAGGATGAGAGTTACGGCAAGCGACAAGTGCAGTTCTCGAAAGAGCTCTATATCGAGCGGGAAGACTTCATGGAGGACGCTCCGAAGCGCTACCACCGCCTCGCTCCTGGTCGTGAGGTCCGGTTGCGATATGCCTACTTCGTGACGTGTACTCACTGCGTCAAAGATAGCGACGGCAACATCATCGAGGTTCACTGCAAGTACGATCCGGAAACCCGAGGTGGCAACGCGACGGACGGTCGCAAGGTCAAAGGTACGATCCACTGGGTCTCGGTCGATCACGCGGTCGACGTCGAAGTGCGGCTCTATGACCGGCTGTTTTCGGTCGAGAATCCGAACGAGGCGCCCGAAGGTGGCGACTGGAAAGACAATCTCAATCCGGATTCGCTGACCATTGTCGCAGCCGCAAAGATCGAACCGGAAATCGCCAATGGCGAGCCGGGCACAAAGTACCAGCTCGAGCGGACCGGCTATTTCTGCCTCGACGCGGATTCAACTGCGGAAAAGCTTCTCCTCAACCGAACCGTCGGACTACGGGACTCGTGGGCGAAACTGCAGGAACCCCGAGGCGGCCAGCCGAAGAGAAAGAAGGGCGGCAAGTAGCCAATGGTGTAAGGCACGGAATTTGACAAGCCCCAAACGGGGTGCCACAAGCCAGCCCCAGGAAATCGGTGGCGACAACTCAAGCCCTGAAAGGGCGGCACAAATTCTGTTTCGCCCTTTCAGGGCTTTGAGAATGGGGCGGTTGTGACCTGGGGCTCCTCTTCGAGTCGTCCCAGGCTGACATGTTTCGCCCCGTTTGGGTCTAAAGCAGAATTCGAGACTGGCACTATTGGCTTGCGAATTCCAGGCTCACGGCTTTGTCTGCAGAATCTTGTCGCCTGTTTTCAGGCCTTCAAGAATCTCAAGATCGTCGCCTTTCGTGCGGCCGGTTTTGACAGGCTGCTTTGAATGACCGTCGCCGGACACCACGAAGACGTACTTCGAGTCATCGTCGTCGGAAAACACGGCCGACTTCGGCACGGTGAGGGCGGCGGCCTTGTCGTACGTCACGATTGTCACCTCGCCTTTCATGCCAGACAGAATCGGGGCGTCTCCGGCGGCGACAGTGACAACGCAGTCGAATGAACCGGGGCTCGACGGGACAGGTGAAACTGATTTCACTCTCGCCTCAAAACGCCCATCCGGAACAGCCGTTGGTGTGACTTTGCCCGACTGACCTGCTCGGACCTGGAACACGTCATTCTCTGCGACCGAAGTGTGAAACCGTGCGGCGCCAGGAGAGACGACTGTCATGAAGACCTGCTTTGGAGTGATGCTGCCACCAGGCTGCAGTGCGGCTTCCAGCGTGCCCTTGCCGGCCCATGTTCCTTTCGTCACTCGCCCGTAAAAAACGAAGCCGTCGATCGGCGACGTCACGGACGAAATCAGTTTCAGATCGGCCTGCAGATTCTTGAGATCCTCGACGGTCTTGCGATGTGCGATGAATTGTTTCTCGAAGCTGATCTCTGCCTTTTTTGTCGCGGCTGCTAGAGAAGTGGTCGTTCGAGCCAGCCCTGCTGTCTGCTTCTTCGTGGCATCCTTCAGTGACTGTTCCTGGCGTGGCAATTCCGTTTCGAGCGTTCGCTTCGTGGCCAGCTCTCGCGATTCCAGAGAAAACAGTGCATTGACCACACCCCGTTCGGCCCGTTTCAGAATGATCTCTTCCGTTTCCTCGGTCAGATCATCGGCCTTGTACATCTGCTTGAGCTGGTTGAGCTCCTCCTGAGCGTACTCAAGCGAGTACTGCGCGTTGCGAAGCGAGTACTCCGCGGACTTCTTCGACCGATCTTTCGTCACCTTCAGAAAATAATCCAGGTCCGCAACCGTCTCTTTCACGGATCGCTCGGCGGCCGCCAGGTCGAGCGGAGTCGTCTCGCGAAGTGCCTCCAGCGTGACCTTCACCTCGTCCAGGTCCAGCTCACTGAGAATGACCGCCTGTTCGGCCGCCTTGATCGCTTTCTCCAGATCTTCCAGGTCGAGCTTCACCAGGGGGTCTCCCTTGTTGACGCGGGCACCGTGTGACTGTGCCTCTTTGACTTCAAGCTTTGTCCAGCTCTCCGGCTTGAGGGCGACTTCCGCCGACTGTTCGCCTTCAAATGTGCCGCTGAGTTTCAGCTCGATCTTAAGCCGGTCCGTTTTCACTTCGTGTGTTGCCGGTTTTGATTCTTCAGCGGCAGCATCCTGTGAGAACGACGTTGTCTGCGCGCCGAGCAGCAGGCCAGCCATCGCAGCCAGGGCAAACGTGAAATTAACAGGCAGAACGGACATCAACTGTTTCATTGAGAAAGCCTCCAGTAGCCGAGCGAGTGACTCGCGGCGTCGAGAGTTCGGCGCCACGCCCGCGTACGATAGCACTCGCCAGAGGCGTGTCGATCCTGTCCCGGCACCGGACCGATCCCCGCCGCTACCGATGCCGATTCCACGAGATTGCCAGCGGTGCGGACGCAAACGGAGCGACGCTGAGTGTCGCGAAGCAACAGGCAACGGCCTGCCAGACCGGTTCAAAAGGGAGCGTGCTCACCAGCAGTGCGCTCACGCACAACCAGATCGCTCCGCCGATCACGATGGTTCGCGAATCGACAAACTGTTTTTGCTTCGCCTTCGCAAACAGCCAGGCCGTCAGCGCGGCCGCGGTCAGACCGGCAACGACCCCGGCACCCGTGATCGCGGCCTCCTGAGCACTCTCTGGCAGCACATATTGGATGACGAACAAACCAAGGAAACCACCGGTCGTCAGCGTGAACACGACACTCGAAATCAGCACCTGCCGACCAGTCATCATCAGCCCGCCGAACGAACCGGAAACCGTCCAGGCGACCAGCGATGACAGCACGATGACGACGGGTACTGCGGCCGCTCCGTGAGCTTCGTAAAACCAGACTTCTCTCAGCCACGTCGTTCGCGTTGGCCCGTCGGCAGTCAGGTACATGACACACGGGACCGTCATTCCCGCCAGGACCACGACGAGCCACATCACCGAGCTCGCCCGGAACATGCTGCGAAGAATCGTCCTGCCGATGTCGCGGTCCGAAAGCGGCGCTGTCGCCAGAAACTTCGACATCCCTCCGGCTGCCGAACTGCTCCAGATTCCGGCACTCGCCACTTGTCCGCCAACCAGGCCGGTCGCGACGGCCAGCAGGCACGTCACCGCCACGCACACCTCGAGATACTTGAAACTTCGCGAGCTGTTGATGGACACGCACGATACGAAGACAGGGATCCCCGCCATCGCAATTCCGACGACAATGCTGATCAGACGACTGCGCCGCCATTCGTGCCACGCGAGAGCCGCCTGTCCGCTGGGAAGCTCGGGCTGCTCCGGTGAGAACCAGTCCAGCAGAAGATCGTCGACCTTCCTCAGCACGTCGTCCGACGTCGACTGAATCCGAGTCTCGCCGCAACGATGCCTGCCGATCATGTGCAGCGCGACCCACCACGATGCGACCACCACAGTTACCAGGATCAGCCATGTCGATGCCGAGAGCTCCGTGAGAAACTTTGGTTCGGAATTCCAGCCGCCTGGAAAGTGAAGCCAGACGCACCACCCGACAAATGCGGCGATCACCACGCCACATCCGGCGAGCCGAGCCAGGCTGATGTCGTACAGGCTCCAGAGAATCGCATGAGCCAGGACGACTCCCGCGATCATCAGCATCGTCGGCGCAAAAATCGGCCAGTCCGCAGAAAACAGAAACTCATAAGCCGACACGACAATGAAGTTCTGCGCGGCGACAGTCACCATTGCGAGCGTCAACTGCCACGCGACGAGACCGCTTGTCGACACGGGCATCGGATAAACGCTGTTGCGGATTCCGTCCTGCCCGGTGAACACGACGGTGAGGAAAAACAGAACCGCCGTCGGGACGTAATTGAAGTAGTACTGGGGAGTCTCTGACAGAAAATCGAGCTCGACCGTCAGGTGACTGAGAACGAACAACCCCTTGATGGAAAGCGGCCCCAGGATCATGACCAGGAGCATCAACAGCAGCATTGGCACCGCCTGCCTCGCGTAGTGCCACGACAATGCCGTCCAGGTTGAAGCCATGTATTCACCTCTGAAAATCGTAGGTCAGGCTCTGCCTGACGGAGTCATCGAGGGCTCGACGTCCAGCAATTCACTTCGTCAGGCAGAGCCTGACCTGCTTCCTGTCCCGCCGATCTTCGCCACGAAGATCTCATCCAGCGTCGGCGAGGCCTCCTCGACAACCTCACCATTCAGTTGCGAGATTTCCTGACGAACCGCTTCCCGCTGTCCGTTGCACAGGACCGTCCACTCGACTCCCTCACCATGACAGCTGAGTGCTGACTTCAGCGGCGGCGCGGACTCGCGCGGAGATTCAAACCGCACCGTCATTCGCACGTGGGACTGCAGAATGTCCTCGACCGAAGCCGTCAGGACCTGCTTCCCGCCATGGATCATCGCCACGTGATCCGACACGCGCTGCACCTCATCCAGCAGGTGCGATGAGAACACAACCGTTCGCCCTTCGTCGGCCACCGTGCGAATGATCGCCGCGAGAATGTCGCGTCTCACAACCGGGTCGAGTCCTGACGACGGCTCATCAAGCAGAAGCAGATCCGGTCGATGAGCCAGCGCGAGAATCAGCCCGACTCTCGCCAGCTGGCCCCGCGACAACGATTTCACTTTCTGTTCCGGATTCAGGTCGAACGTTTTACGAAGTTCCTCTGCGTAACCGGCATCCCAGGTTTCGAAAAAAGCACCGCGGTAGCGAATGATTTCTCCGACCTTCATCCACATGGGCATTTCGCGATCTTCCGAGAGGTACCCGATCCGCGACAGCACGGAGACTGGTTCGGTGGCCGGGTTCAGCCCGAACACCGACACGCTGCCTGTCTGAGCCGCGTACAACCCGAGAAGGTGCTTGAGCAGCGTGGTCTTGCCAGCTCCGTTTTCTCCGACGAGTCCGTACACACATCCCCTGGGAATCTGAATCGAAAAGTTGTCGAGAGCCACTTTCTCGCGAAAGGACCGGCTCAGATTTTGAACATCGACGACGAGGTCACTCATCGTGCACCTCCTTTGGATTCGAATTTCGAGTTGTGTTGTCGGAGGAGCTTCACGACGGATTCCAGGTCAAACCCCAACTGCTGCGATTCGGCCAGCAAAGCGTCAATCCGCTCGCCCAGAATCCGGGTCTTCTCTTTCCGCGACAGCGGTGAGCCGGCATTCGAAACAAAAACGCCGGCACCGCGCCTGGACGCGACGACCCCTTCCGCTTCGAGCTCACGGTACGCCCGCGCGACCGTGTTGGGATTAATGAGGAGCTGCTCCGCCAGCTTCCGCACCGGCGGCAACTGCTCCCCTTCCTCAAGCCGCCCGGAAGCGACGAGGAATTTGATCTGCGTAACGACCTGCTGATAAAACGGCGTGCCGTCCGAATCCGAAACGTGTATCTGCATCGCCAGTTCCTCGAACTGAAAATTGTATTAACACAATAATACAATCGGCCGAGCCGTCAAGTGCGAGTCTGGAAAAGTTCCGGTGCGAGTGACTTTCGAGAGAGCCGGTACCCGATTAGAACCGGCTTGGAGACAGCATCCGAAGTTACCCGGAGAGCTCACAGCCGCATCGGGGACCGTCGCATGGAAACAAAGAAAGCGCGAGACTTCTCAGTGACAATCGATGCACTCATTTTTGACTGCGACGGAACGCTTTGTGACTCGATGCCGGCTCATTACGCGGCCTGGACGAAAGTGCTGGAGCCGGTCGGCATGACGCTCGAAAGGGAACGCTACCTGAGCTTCGCCGGCACGCCGTCGCAGCGGGTGATTCCGATGCTCGCCGCCGAGCAGGGCATCACGCTGCCGGATTTCCCGTCGCTCAACCGCGCCAAGGAGGATTCGTTCCTCGATGTTGCGCATCTTCTGCAGCCGATTGAGGCGGTCGTTTCGATCGCTCGCGAGAATCGTGGTCGACTCAAAATGGCCGTCGCGAGCGGCGGTGTCAGGCGGCTCGTGATGAGGCAGCTGGAGCAACTGGAAATTGTCGACTGGTTCGAAACGATCGTCACCGCGGAGGACACCGAGCGGCACAAGCCGGACCCGGACGTTTTTCTGGAAGCCGCTCGCAGACTGGGAGTGGCTCCGGAACGCTGTCGGGTTTACGAGGACGGCGAGCCTGGCATCGAAGCCGCTCGCCGGGCCGGAATGGAGTGCGTCGACATCC